>NZ_JAELTK010000062.1:0-37591 GCF_016428765.1 Delftia sp. ASV31 | reverse complement strand
CCCCCCCCCCCCCCCCCCCCCCCCCCCCCCCCCCCCCCCCCCCCCCCCCCCCCCCCCCCCCCCCCCCCCAACCCCCCTTTTTTGTTCGCATTTCGTTGGCAGCGTCAGATGTGTATAAGAGACAGGGGTCAGGGAGCGGTTCGGGCCTTGTTGCCCGACATCGGCGCTGGCAGCTTTGGCAGCGGATGTCGTCTTGTCGGTAATGCGGGAATGAATCGGGGCGATGCCTTATCGCCGTGCATGCATTGTTGCCATGCGCCCGCTCCGCGCATATACGTCATATGCCGGTTGTGGCGGGCGCGATGCCGTGGTATTTCCCGCGCGCGCTCTGCGCCCTGGTCCCTCAGAAGGACCCGAACATGGTGCCGAGCGTGATCACCAGCACCAGGGCCAGCAGTGGCGCGCCAATGGTCATGATGGCGATGTTGCCGTAGGACTGGCGGTGCGTGAGGCCGCAGATGGACAGCAGCGTGATGATGGCGCCGCTGTGCGGCAGGGTGTCGAAGCAGCCGGCCGCCATCACGGCCACGCGGTGCAGCAGCTCGGGGCTGATGCCCAGCTGCGCGGCCATGGCCAGGTAGTCCTTGCCCAGCGTGGACAGGGCAATCGACAGGCCACCCGACGACGACCCCGTGATGCCGGCCAGCACGTTCATGGCCACGGCCTCGGAGATCAGCGGGTTGTGTGGCGCCACGTTGAGCACGGCCTCGCGGATGATGGCAAAGCCCGCCAGCCCCGCGATGACCGCACCGTAGCCCACTTCCGAGGCGGTGTTGAAGATGGGCAGCATGGAGCCCAGCACGCCCTTGTTCACCGACTCCTTGAGATTGCGCCAGCGGCCCAGGCCCAGCAGCACCAGGGCTGCGCAGGCCACGGCCAGGGCCAGGATCAGCGCCCACAGGCCCGTCTGCTTGGCAGGGTCCACGGCAGGAAAACGGTCCTTCAGAAAGCCGAAATCCATCTGCGGGAACACGCCGTAGGTCAGCAGCGCGTTGACCGCGATCACCAGCACCAGCGGCAGCAGGGCCAGCAGCAGCGGCAGGTCCCGGCGGCTGTGCAGGGCGGGATCGCTTTCTTCATGCAGGCCCTGCTCGACGGCGTCGTCATGGTCGCCGTAGCCTTCGCCGGCCACGCGCGCCTTGGCCGCGCGCGACTGCAGCCACCACAGGCCCAGGGCCAGCATGGTCATGCCGCCGATGATGCCCAGGCCCGGCGCCGCGAACACATTGGTGCCGTAGTAGGGAATGGGAATGGCGTTCTGGATGGACGGCGTGCCCGGCAGCGCCGTCATGGTGAAGGTGAACGAGCCCAGCGCGATGGTGGGCGGTATCAGACGCTTGGGCACATGGGCCGCGCGGAACAGCGACTTGGCAATCGGATAGATGGCAAAGGCCACCACGAACAGCGACACGCCGCCATAGGTGAGCACGGCGCAGGCCAGCACCACCGTGAGGATGGCGTGCTTCTCGCCCAGCACGCGCATGATCCAGTGCGATATCGCGGTGGCTGCGCCCGAGTCGGCCATCAACTGGCCGAACAGCGCGCCCAGCAGGAACACGGGGAAGAACTGCAGCATGTAGTTGCCCAGGGCGCCCATGAAGGTGCTGGTGTACAGCGGCAGCATGTGGCCCAGGTCGCCGGACAGCAGCACGGCCACGGCGGCCATCAGGGGGGCCAGCAGCAGCACGGAGATGCCTCGGTAGGCCAGGAACATCAGTCCCGCCAGTGAAATCACGATTGCCAGGGTACTCAAATCGTCTCCAGTCCAGTGGTTCTAGTCAAAAAGACAGAATAAATGCGGATGGGTGACAATTTGGCGTAATTGGCGTGCTTTGTAGATGATTTGGCGCAATATATCGCCACGTTTACCCGGCCTGTGAGCCGCTGCGCGACTGCAGCCGCAGTCTCAGGGGCGTGGATGGCCGCAGCGTGACCTGCAGCACAGGGCGGGGCGCGCTGGCACCTTCGGGCACGCTCAGCCGCAGGCGCTGCAGCACCATGGCCGCCACCACCGTCATCTCCGTGCTGGCCAGGTGCTGGCCCAGGCATACGCGCGGGCCGGTGCCAAAGGGCATCCAGCTGCCGCGCGGTGCGGCAGGGGCTCCGTCCTTGTCGGCATCGGCGAAACGCTGCGGCTGAAAGGCATCGGGTTGCGGGAACCAGCGCGCATCGCGTTGCATGAGGCCGGGCGCAATCATGAACAGGGTTCGCGCGGGCAGGCGCCACGGACCCAGCTGCACAGGCCGTGTGCAACGCCGGCTGATGAGCACGGGTGCGGCCGGGTACAGGCGCATGGCTTCCTGAAGGCTCCAGCCCAACTGGCGCAGCGCGGGCAGGTCCTGCGCCGTGGGCGTGCGGCCCTGCAGCTGTTCCTGGATCTCGTCGGCCACCTGCTGCTGCGCCTCGGGATGGGTGGCCATGCACCAGGACCACCAGGTCAGGCTGCTGGCCACGGTTTCGTGACCTGCCAGAAAGGCCGTCATGCACTCATCGCGCACGGCCTGCAGCGTCCAGGCCTGGGCATCGCCCCGGTGCAGGCGCAGCAGGCGGCTGAGCAGATCCTCGGGCCAGTCTGCATCGGCCTGCGCCAGCCGGAGCCGGACCTGCCGGTCGATGAAGCCGCGCAGCCAGGCAAGCGCCCGGCGCTTGCGGCGCTTCCATGGCATGGCATCGGGCCAGCGCAGGGGCCAGTAGAACTCGCTGTTGGCGGCATGGCTGACTTCGCGGATGGCCTGCTCCGCGGAGCGCGCATCCTCGCCGATGGCGCCGGAGAACATCAGCCGCATGATCACATCCATGGCCAGGGCGGTCAGCGCCTGTTCCATGGGAAAGTCCTCGGACTGCTGTGGCCAGGCCTGGAGCGCGGCCTGCGCGGCTGCGGCCAGGGCCGGTATCTGGGCCTGCACGGCCTTGGGGGAGAAGGCCGGCAACAGGGCCTGCCGCTTGCTGCGCCAGGGCTGGCCTTCGCTGACCAGCACGCTGTGGCCGTGCAGCTGGGCAAAGACCGAGATGCCGTGCTCCCAGCGCACCAGCGCATCGTGCTGGCCCACCAGCAGCTCGCGCACCAGTTCGGGATCCGTGACGACGACCTGGTGCTCTGGCCAGATGCGCAGATGGATGGCATCGCCGTGCTCGCCGCGCCATTGCGCCAGCGTACCCAGCAGGTCGCGCGACATGCGGCGCAGCAGGCCCCAGCCCATGAGCCCCGGTGCCGGGCCGGGTGGCCAGGCCGTGGAGGCCGTCTGCTCGGATTGCTCGGGTTGCGCCGGTTGCGCGGGTTGCGGCGCTTGCGTGGCAAAGGGGCAGGAGGCCGCGTTCGACGGCGCCGGTGTGCAGGTATCTTGCGTGGAATTCGGGCGGTTCATGTTCCCATGCTCGCTGGTCACGCCGCCCGTGGTCTTGAACGAAAGCGTCACGGGATCGGCGGGCGGCAAGGCCTACACTGCGCCTCCATGGATGCCGTCGTGATGCCCGAAGCCGAAGCCGCAATCGAAGCCTGTACGCCCAGTGCCTTTGCTGCCTGTCCGCCCCTGCATGCCAGGGCCGCGCGCTGGGCAGGCCAGGGGCGGCAGCCGCACTCCATGCTGTATCCCGCGCCGGCAGGGCTGCATGGTGCGGTGGTGGCCGTCGTCTGCCGCGATACGCGGGGCGTGGTCCTGGACGATGCGCAGCGGCTGTCGCATTTTCCCGCCACCCCCATGGTCTGCCTGTCCTGGTACCAGGACATGGCCGCAGGCCTGGTGGGCGTGCAGGGCTGCGAGCCCTTTGAGGCATCCGTCATGCTCTCGGGCAGCCAGACAGCGCCGACGGCCAGCTGGGCCAGCGGGCCGGGCCGTGGCGGCATGGTCTGCCTGCACCTGGATGCCGCGCTGCAGCTGTTCGGCCCCGGCGTGCTGCAGGCGCAGGATGGCTTTGTCGTGGCATCCGGGGTGCTGGGGCCGTCCTGGTCCGCGCTGTGCCAGGCCCTGCTGCATGCGCAGGACGATGCCGGCACCCTGGACGCGTTGCAGCGCCACCTGGCGCCGCGCTGGCGCGAGGTCCGGGGGAGCGCCCTGCAGGTGCTGCCCTCATTGCGCGAGCATGGGCGCCACTGGGTGGCCTGGCTGGGGATGCAGGCGCTGCAATGGCAAAGAACGCTGGGCGCGCGCCAGGTGGAGCGGCGCATCAAGCAGTTCAGCGGCCGCTCCCTGAGGCAGTGGCAGGGCATGGTGCGCACGGAAAGCCTGTTCCATGCGGCGCGGCGCCGCCATGAACAGGGACAGGAGCTGGACTGGGCCGCGCTGGCGCTGGACGAGGGCTTCTCCGACCAGGCCCATATGTGCCGCGCCGTGCGCCAGATCACGGGGTTTTCGCCGGGGGAGTTTGCGCGGCGCTTCGAGCACGATGAATCGTTCTGGATGTATCGGCTCTGGGTTTGACCCGGGGGTCTGCTCCGCTTGCGTGTCCGTCACGCTACAGCATTTTTTGCATGGTAGAAAACGCGGGGGCTGCAAGCCGTTTCCCTGTGAAAACAGGTCCCGAATGCCGCTGTAAAACCCTAAGTCTTCTACAAGACTTAAAAAATGTGGCGGGTTCCGCTTAGAATTTTGTATTGTGGGATCGCATTGCAGAAAACGCCGGGGCAGCATGCTGGCGCGACGGGGCATTGCGTGACGGTCCTACTGCCTCAGGCTGCACCGGCCCCGTTTCCCCTAGCGGATGCCCGGTTCGACGGCCTGCGGCGCGACCCCTACCTTTTCACTACCTGAGACAAGAGATGAGCACGCAGCAACCCACCATCATCTACACCCTGACCGATGAGGCTCCGCGCCTTGCCACCAGTGCCTTCCTGCCTGTGGTACGCGCCTTTGCCGCACCCGTCGGCGTGAATGTCGAGACCGCCGACATCTCCGTGGCCCACCGCATCCTGGGTGAGTTCTCCGAATTCCTGGCCGAAGACCAGCGCGTGGCCCACACCTTGTCCGAGCTCGGCAAGAAGACGCTGGAGCCCGATGTCAACATCATCAAGCTGCCCAACATCAGCGCCTCCGTGGCCCAGCTGACGGCTGCCATCAAGGAGCTGCAGGGCAAGGGCTACGCACTGCCCGACTACCCCGAGAATCCGACCAACGACCAGGAAAAGGACATCAAGGCACGCTACGGCAAGTGCCTGGGCTCGGCCGTGAACCCCGTGCTGCGCGAGGGCAACTCCGACCGCCGCGCTCCTGCCGCCGTCAAGAACTACGCCAAGAAGCACCCCCACTCCATGGGCGAGTGGAAGCAGTGGTCGCAAACCCATGTCTCGCACATGGAGCACGGCGACTTCTACCACGGCGAAAAGTCGATCACGCTGGACGCCGCACGCGACGTCAAGATGGAGCTGACCACCAAGAGCGGCAAGACCGTGGTGCTCAAGTCCAAGGTGGCCCTGAAGGCTGGCGAGATCATCGACTCCATGTTCATGAGCAAGAAGGCGCTGTGCGACTTCTATGAAAAGGAACTGGACGACTGCCGCGACGCCGGCATCCTGTTCTCGCTGCACGTCAAGGCCACGATGATGAAGGTCTCGCACCCCATCGTGTTCGGCCACTGCGTGAGGATCTACTACAAGGAAGCCTTCGAGAAGCACGGCAAGCTGTTCGACGAGCTGGGCGTGAACGTCAACAACGGCATGTCCACGCTGTACGAGAAGATCGAGACGCTGCCCGCCTCGCTGCGCGAAGAGATCATCCGTGACCTGCACGCCTGCCAGGAACACCGTCCCGCGCTGGCCATGGTGGACTCGGCCAAGGGCATCACCAACTTCCACTCGCCCAACGACGTGATCGTTGACGCGTCCATGCCCGCCATGATCCGCCAGGGCGGCAAGATGTGGGGCGCCGACGGCAAGCCCTACGACTGCAAGGCCGTGATGCCTGAGTCCACCTTTGCCCGCATCTACCAGGAGATGATCAACTTCTGCAAGTGGCACGGCAACTTCGACCCCAAGACCATGGGCACCGTGCCCAACGTGGGCCTGATGGCGCAAAAGGCCGAAGAGTACGGCTCGCACGACAAGACCTTCGAGATCGAGGAAGACGGCGTTGCCAACATCGTCGATCTGGCCACCGGCGAAGTGCTGATGAGCCAGAACGTGGAGCAGGGCGACATCTGGCGCATGTGCCAGGTCAAGGACGCTCCCATCCGCGACTGGGTCAAGCTGGCCGTCACGCGTGCCCGCAACTCCGGCATGCCTGCCGTGTTCTGGCTGGACCCCTATCGTCCGCACGAGGCCGAGCTGATCAAGAAGGTCAACACCTACCTCAAGGACTACGACACCACGGGCCTGGAAATCCACATCCTGTCTCAGGTCCGCGCCATGCGCTACACGCTGGAGCGCGTGGCCCGCGGCCTGGACACCATCTCGGTGACCGGCAACATCCTGCGCGACTACCTGACCGACCTGTTCCCCATCATGGAACTGGGCACCTCGGCCAAGATGCTGTCCATCGTGCCCCTGATGGCCGGCGGCGGCATGTACGAAACGGGCGCCGGCGGCTCGGCTCCCAAGCACGTGCAGCAGCTGGTGGAGGAAAACCACCTGCGCTGGGATTCGCTGGGCGAGTTCCTGGCACTGGCCGTGTCACTGGAAGACCTGGGCATCAAGAACGACAACGCCCGCGCCAAGCTGCTGGCCAAGACCCTGGATGAAGCCACGGGCAAGCTGCTGGACGAAGACAAGTCGCCTTCGCGCCGCACCGGCGAGCTGGACAACCGTGGCAGCCAGTTCTACATCGCCCTGTACTGGGCACAGGCCCTGGCGGCGCAGACGGAAGATGCCGAACTGGCCTCCAAGTTCGCTTCGCTGGCCAAGCAACTGGCCGACAACGAGTCCAAGATCATCGAAGAGCTGCGCGCCGTGCAGGGCAAGGCCGTGGACATCGGTGGCTACTACATGCCCGACGTGGCCAAGATGGATGCCGTGATGCGCCCCAGCGCCACGTTCAACGCAGCCATCGACGCGCTGCTGTAAGCCACTGTGCCGGGGCCTGGCCCCGGCATGCTTCAGCCATGACCGGCCGACCCGCAAGGGCGGCCGGTTTTTTCATGCCTGCAACGGCAGGAAAGAAAACCGCAGGCGAAAAAAAACCGGCCCAGAGAGCCGGTTTTTGGAAGCTGCGCCGTGATCAGTAGCGACCGCCGCCGTGGCCGCCATTGCCGTAGCCGACGTCCGCACGCTTGCCGGCGTAACCCTGCGGGCTGTAACCACCGGAGCTGCGGCCTTCTTCACGGGGACGGGCCAGGTTCACGACGATCGAGCGTCCGTCCACGGACATGCCGTGCAGGCCGGTGATGGCGGCCTGGGCGACTTCGGCAGAAGCCATTTCCACAAAGCCGAAGCCCTTGGAGCGGCCGGTTTCGCGGTCCATCATGACCTTGGCGGAGGCCACGTTGCCGAACTCGGCAAAGTTGCTTTCCAGGCTGGAGTCGGTCACGGAGTAGGGCAGATTGCCCACGTAGATTTTGGTGGTCATAGGAAAACCTCTTCGATTGGATGTGCGCAAAAGGGCGCACCGTTGGCATGCATGCGGCGGACTGTGCAATCCGCGGCGGTGAATGGGTGGGAAGGCGACAGGCAGCCGGGCAGGCAGGCCGTCAGCAGGCAGGCGGGTGCTGCATGCAGGTCTGGAGCCAGCCCTGGGTGACAGCAAACAGCCGTGCTGCTTCGCGGGAGGCGAACGCCTTGTCGAAACGGAATACGCGGCAGTAGCTGCCGTTGCCTTGGGAGCGATGGACCGCGAAGGAGGCGCGGAAGCGGCCGCAGTCGGTCGGGTGTGTCGAGGGCGAGACGACGTACTTGCCCATGGGAATGCCGGTGTTTGAAATGTGGTTCAGTCAGGTTCGCAGCCTTGAACAGGCCTGCGTGAGCATCTGGGAACTCGGTTGGCTGCAGCTCTACAGACCAACTGTGCGACAAAGGTCGCAAGAGACATCCTGCGGGGAGCGGCGGACAGCCGTTGTGCAGGGAAGGGAAGTGGGCGGCTTAAGCGCTTGGCCTCAACAACGGAGCTGACTATATCCTGTTGTGTATTTAAGCGCAACTTAATATTCTTTTTAATTGTAAAACAGTGCGTGGTCGCCGATTTTGTTATGTTATAACGTAACTGTTTTGATGCAGGGCAAGGTCGCTGCCCGCCCTTTTTGACCAGGAAACCACCATGTCCCACTCCCTGACCACCAAGCAACAACGCGTGCTCGACACGCTGCGCCAGGCCGGCGCGCCGCTGACGGCCTACGCGCTGCTCGACCAGTTGCGGGACCACGGTTTGACGGCCCCTACCCAGGTCTACCGCGCGCTGGACAAGCTGGCCGAGCAGGGCGTGGTCCATCGCCTGGAGTCGCTGAATGCCTATGTCTGCTGCTCGCATCCGGACGAGGGCAGCCATGATTTCTCGGCCTTTGCGATCTGCGACAGCTGCGGCCAGGTCGATGAGTTCGTGGACGACGCGCTCAACCGCTGCCTGGGCAGCTGGGCGCATGGCCATGCGTTTGCGCTGGCCCATTCGAACATCGAGCTGCATGGCAAGTGCTCCGCCTGCACCGCGCTCCCCGCCTGAGACCCCTTCCTGCGCATGCGGCCGCAGTGCCCGCCGCGCGATCCCTGTCCCTGTTCGAGAGATTCCATGATGCATACCGTAGCGCCGGTTCAGCCGCCGCATGCCCGATTGCCTGTGACCGTGCTGTCGGGTTTTCTGGGCGCGGGCAAGACCACCTTGCTCAACCACATCCTGCACAACCGCGAAGGGCGGCGCGTGGCCGTCATCGTCAATGACATGTCCGAGGTCAACATCGACGCGGCCCTGGTGCGCGATGGCGGCGCCGGCCTGTCGCGCACCGACGAAAAGCTGGTGGAGATGAGCAATGGCTGCATCTGCTGCACGCTGCGCGAGGACCTGCTGCTGGAGGTGGCGCGGCTGGCGGGCGAGGGCCGCTTCGACCAGCTGGTCATCGAGTCCACGGGCATCTCCGAGCCGCTGCCGGTGGCCGAGACCTTCACCTTCGCGGGCGAGGACGGGCGCAGCCTGGGCGATGTGGCGCGGCTGGACACCATGGTGACCGTGGTCGATGCCTTCAACTTCCTGCACGACTATGGCTCGCGCGACAGCCTGCGCTCGCGCGGTGAATCGCTGGGCGAGGAGGACCGCCGCACCGTGGTCGATCTGCTGATCGAGCAGGTGGAGTTCTGCGATGTGATCGTGCTCAACAAGATCGACCTGGTCACCGAGGAGGACTGCACGCGGCTGATGGCCATCCTGAGCGGGCTCAACCCGCGTGCCAGGCTGGAGATCGCCTCCTTCGGCCAGTTGCCGCTGGATCGCGTGCTCGATACCGGGCTGTTCGATTTCGAGGAGGCCTCCAGGGCGCCTGGCTGGCTGCAGCAATTGCGTGGCACGCACCAGCCCGAGACGGAGGCCTATGGCGTTGCCAGCTTTGTCTACCGCGCCCGTCGCCCCTTTCATCCCCGGCGCTTCTTCGGCCTGGTGCAAAGCGAATGGCCGGGAGTAGTGCGCTCCAAGGGATTTTTCTGGCTGGCCAGCCATCCGGCGCTGGCCGGCTCCTGGTCGCAGGCCGGCGCCGTGGCGCGCCATGGGCCGGCCGGCCACTGGTGGGCCGCCGTGGAGGCCGAGCGCTGGCCGCGCGACCCCGAAAGCGTGGAGCGCATCCTGGACAAATGGGTCGATGGCGTGGGCGACGCGCGCCAGGAACTGGTGCTGATCGGCATGGGCATGGACGAGGACGCGCTGCGCGCCCGCCTGGACGAGTGCCTGCTGACCGATGCAGAAATGGCCCTGGGCCCGCAGACCTGGGTGCAATGGGACAACCCGTTTCCCGACTGGAATTGAACGAATACCGCGCCGGCCTGGGTCGGCGCGGCCACTGGAGCCCCGAATGCCTGCACCTCTTCCCGATGTTTCCCTGACCGATCCCGCGCCCAGCCTCAGCCCGCTGCAATGGGTGGGCATGCAGGGCATAGACCTGCCCGTGACCGTGGCCGAGCCAGGCTACTGGCGCGAGCTGCATGCGCGTGCCGATGTGCAGGTCGATCTTCCTGCGGCCCATGTCAAGGGCATACACATGTCCCGGCTGTACCGGCAACTGGACAGCCTGGCCGAGGAATCCGCGCTGTCTGCCCTGGCGCTGCGCCATGCGCTGCAGGCCATGATCGACAGCCACCTCGACTGCCAAAGCCGCAGCGCCCGGATGCGCCTGTCGCTGGACCTGCTGGCCCAGCGGCCCGCCCTGGTCACCCACGATCTGTCGGGCTGGAAGTCCTATCCCGTGCGCCTGGACGCCACGCTGGCGCAGGGCGTGTTCCAGCTGCGGCTGCAGGTGGGCGTGGGCTATTCCTCGACCTGCCCGTGCTCGGCGGCACTGTCGCGCCAGTTGCTGGAGCATGGCTTTTTGCAGGCCTTTGCGGGCGAGCCACTGGTGGAGCCGGACCAGGTGGCCTCCTGGCTGCGCCGGTATGGCACTCTGGCCACGGCACACAGCCAGCGCAGCGAGGCCCAGGTCAGCGTGGACCTGGGCTGTGATGCGCCCGACCTGGGCATCCTGCCCCTGATCGCCCGCGTGGAGCAGGCGCTGGGCACGCCCGTGCAGACCGCCGTCAAGCGCGCCGACGAGCAGGCCTTTGCCGCGCTCAACGGCCGCAACCTGATGTTTGTCGAGGATGCGGCGCGCCGCATACAGGCCGCGCTGGAAGGCATCTACGCCCGGCCGCGCGTGCATGTGCGCCACATGGAGAGCCTGCATCCGCACGATGCCGTGGCCTGGGCATGAGCGGCGAGCCGGCACCCGTTTCTCTGCAACCCAAGGAGTTTTCCATGCAAGTTCTCTCGTCCCTCAAGGAAGCCAAGCTGCGCCACCGAGACTGCCAGGTGGTGCGCCGGCGCGGCCGCATCTACGTCATCTGCAAGAGCAACCCGCGCTTCAAGGCCCGCCAGGGCGGCGCAAAGAACAGGCGCAAGGGATGATCCGCAAGAACCCGCGCGGCGACCTGCCGCGCATCCATGCCAGCGCCTTCGTGGACCCCACGGCCATCCTGTGCGGACTGGTGGTCGTGGAAGAGAACGTCTTCATCGGCCCCTATGCGGTGATCCGTGCCGACGAGATGGATGCGGACGGCCACATCGACCCCATCGTGATTGGTGCCCACTCCAACATCCAGGACGGGGTGGTGATCCACTCCAAGTCCGGCGCGCGCGTCAGCGTGGGGCAGCACACCTCGATCGCCCATCGCGCCATCGTCCACGGGCCCTGCACCGTGGGCAATGGCGTGTTCATCGGCTTCAACAGCGTGCTGTTCAACTGCGTGGTCGATGACGGCTGCGTGGTGCGCTACAACGCCGTGGTCGATGGATGCCACCTGCCGCCAGGCTTCTATGTGCCGTCCACTGCGCGCATAGGCCCGGAGACCGACCTGTCCACGCTGGCCCAGGTGCCCGCCGACGCCAGCGATTTCTCCGAGGACGTGGTCCGCACCAACAACGAATTGGTGCGCGGCTACAAGGCCATCCACAATGAGTTCTGACCGGCCGGGAGGGCTGCATGTCCGATTCCGCTGACCTCAAGAACCTGGGGCTGAAGGCCACGCTGGCGCGGCTGTGGGTACTGGACATCTTTCGCCACGGGGACCAGCGGCATCTGGCGGCGGAGGAGGTCTACCGCCAGCTGCATGACCAGGGCCGGGGCACCAGCCTGGCCACGGTCTACCGCGTGCTGGCGCAGCTGGAGCAGGCCGGCATGCTGCGCCAGCAGCGCTTTGCGGCGGGCAAGGCGGTCTATGAACTCGACGACGGCGAGCACCATGACCACCTGATCTGCACACGCTGCGGCCTGGTGCAGGAGTTCCACGATGCGGTGATCGAACAGCGCCAGAAGCTGCTGGCGCGCTCGCATGGCTTTGCCATCGTGGAGCACTCGCACATCCTCTACGGGCGCTGCATCAAGCCCGACTGCGAGCGGCTGGCGGGCCGGCCGGAGGCTACCTCTCCTTGAGGCTGCGCTGCGCACGCTCGCAGATGCGGCGCGTGGCGGGCACGGGCGATTCCTCGAGCCATTGCGCGCACAGGGCGCGCACCCAGTCGGGCCGGCTCTTGGCCGCGTCGTTGAGCCAGTTGGCCACCGAGTCCTGCACATAGGGCGAGGCATCGGCGCGCAGCCGCTGCAAAAGGGGCAGGGCGATCTCCGGGTGCTGCTTGAGCGCCGCGATATGGCTGCACCAGACGCCGCGCGGCCGCAGGGCCTCGCTGGCGAAGCGGCGCAGGCGGTCGGAGGGCCGCCTTGTCCACC
Source organism: Delftia sp. ASV31 (assembly GCF_016428765.1). NCBI lineage: Bacteria > Pseudomonadati > Pseudomonadota > Betaproteobacteria > Burkholderiales > Comamonadaceae > Delftia > Delftia sp. ASV31. Next base: position 25,279 of record NZ_JAELTK010000062.1, on the reverse strand, counting down.
GGGACAACTCGGCCACGGCCTGCGGCAGATCGCTGGCCAGATGCGGGCGCACGCCCATCCACGACCATTCACGCACGCCGAAATGCGAGTCATCGGCCAGCGGCTGCAGCAGCTCCAGGCGCTGGCTCAGGGTCAGGCCCGGCTGCGCACCGGCCATGAAGCAGGCCCAGCCGCGCACCGTGTCAGAGCGGTGCGTGAGGCAGCGCTGCCAGCCGGCCTGGCCCAGCGCCTGCCACAGCAGGCCGCCAATGCACTCCATGCGCTTGAGAATGCCAAGCTGGCCCAGCGCCTGCGCCGTGTCCTCCAGTTGCGGCCACGCGTCGGGAAAGACGGCCTGCAGCAGCCGGGCCTGGTCCACGGCCAGGCTTTCGGTCAGCGTGGCGGTCTCGATCTCGCCCAGGGACAGGGCCTGCAGCAGTTCTGGAGTGATATCGACCGTGCGGTTGGCGCCCTTGCGCCGGGGGGCGGGCGCCGTCATGCGCTGGCCTCCACGCCTGCGGCGGCCTTGGCCAGCAGCTTTCCCAACTGGCCGCGTTCGGCGGGCGACAGGTTGGAAAACAGGCCGGCGATCCATTGGCTGTGCCGGGCAAACAGCTTGCGCGCCAGCTGGCGCCCCTTGGCGGTGAGCTGCACGCGCAGCGCGCGGCGGTCGGCCGGGTCGGGCAGGCGCTCGGCCAGGGCCTCGCGCTCCAGGCCGTCCAGCAGGCCCGTCACGGTGGCGCGGGTGATGCCGGCCTGCTCGGCCAGGTGGTTGGGCGCCAGCCCTTCGCTGGCGGATTCCAGCAGGAACAGCAGCACGAAGCGCCCTTCGGACAGGCCATGGGGCGCCAGCAGCGCGGCGCAGTCACGGTCGATGCGCGCAGCCAGCGACAGGGTCTGGAAGCACAGCCGCATGCTGTCCACGTCGTCCAGCTTGCGGCGCTCGGCCTCGGCCAGCAGGGCCTGGTATTTCTGTTCGAGTTGCATGCGGCAAGCATACAGTATGGTGGCTAACCATGTGGCTGCGCCTCCAGGCAAGCAGATGCCTGTGCGCGATGACTGCGCCTGCGGCGCAGCCTGCGCACGCCTATGAGCACGCCCGTGGCGCTCATCAGCAGGCCGCCCAGGCTGAAGGCCAGCAGCAGCGCATCCCACAGCGGCCGGCGCTGCAGCAGCGGCAGCCAGTCCCAGCTGTGCAGCATGGCGAACAGCCAGCGCTTGAGGCGCTGGGTGCCATCCAGCCGGCCCAGCACCTGGCCCGTGTGCGGGTCGATGTGCACCCAGCTGGCCGCAGCATCGCCAAAGACCACGCGCAGCACGGGCAGGGGCTTGTCATGGCCACCCATCATGGTGTGCTCGGCGCGCTCGTACCAGTACAGGTCGTGCGCGGTCAGCCATTCGCTGCGCAGCACGGGTGCGTCGACCAGCACGGCCGCCCGGTCCAGCAGGGCCTCGCGCGAATGGGCCACGGGCGCGGCGCTGGCGCTGTCCAGCACCAGGGGCGTGCCGGCTGCGGGCTGGGCCAGCACTTCGGTGCGGCCTGCGGTGCGCAGCCAGCGCAGTTCGCGCACGGGGCCGCCCGCTGCGGCGATCAGCGACTGCGGCGTGGCGTCGCCCCCTGTCAGGCGCAGAGGGCCCTGCTGCCACCGGGCCATGTGCAGTGGCGGCGTGCCCGTGTCGAACAGGCGCCAGGGGTTCATGGACATCAGGCCGCTGAAGATCCAGGCCAGCGTGGTCAGCGCGAACAGCAGGCCCGCCACATGGTGCCAGCGCATGGCGCGGCCCGGGTAAGGCGTGCGCCGGCCGCTGCGGTAGGGCTGCCTGAACCGCCAGCGCATCACCCCGACCACGCTGCCGGTGATGGCCACGGCAATGCCGACCAGCGACAGCACGTTGACGATGTCGGCCCAGGCGCCGTCAAAGGCATTGCCCCGGAACATGTACAGCCAGTGCAGCCAGGCGCCCAGGTAGTTCCAGCCGCGCTCGGTGCGCGTGGCATCGCGCACCACCTCGGCCGTGCGGCCGGAGATGTAGAGCAGCGTGCCCTGGGCATCGTCCATCTGCACGCGGTGCAGGGGGCGGTGGATGTCCAGCGCGCGCGAGTGGCTGAAGGCATCCTCATCCACCGTGCCCAGGTAGTGCAGGCCCGTGCCGTCCCCCGCGAAGGCACGGGCACTGGCCAGGGCCTGCGCCTCGCTGGTGGCGGGCAGCACATGGCCGCTGGCCGCATCAATGGCCACGGGCTGGCGCCGCCCCTCGGGCGTGGCCAGGTAGCTGGCACGGCCGGCGCTGCCGGCATGCAGGCGCAGGTCCTTGAGCGGGCCGTCGATGCCGGCCTCGCGCAGCGCCTCGGCGGGCGCGAGCAGGGCGGCGTTGCCATCGAGCGGGGGCAGGTGGCGCAGCCGTTCGGCCTCGGTGAGCTTGGGGTAGCCCACGTACATCATCACCATGCCCGAGACAAACCACAGCGCAAAGAACAGGCACACGGCAATGCCCAGCCAGCGGTGCAGCAGGAACAGCCAGCGTTTGAGGTGAAGGCGCATGGCGCGGCCCTCGCTCAGAACGCCACGCGCAGCGTGATATCGGCCGTGCGCGGCGCCCCCAGGTAGGCCATGGTGCTGGTCAGGCTGGCGGCGTAGACGCGGTCCGTGGCATTGCGCAGCCGTGCAACCACGGTCATGCGCGGGTCGATGCGGTAGCTCAGGCCCAGGTCCAGCAGCGTGTAGGCAGGCCAGGACAGGGTGTTGGCCGCATCGGCATAGATACCGCCCACGCGGCGCAGCCCGGCGTTGACCTCCAGGGCCGGCGTGATGCGGTAGCTGGTCCAGAGGTTGAGCACGCTGGCGGGCGTGTTCGTGGGCCGCTTGCCCGCCAGGGACACGCCGCCTTGCTGGTAGTTGTCATAGCGCGCGTCCACATGGCTCCAGTTGCCCTGGACCGACCAGCGCGGCGTGGGCGCCAGGCCCATGGACAGCTCCACCCCGCGCGAGGACTGCTGGCCCACCAGCACCGTGCGCGTGCTGTCCTGCGGGTCCTGGGTGGAGATGTTGCGGCGCGTGATGTGATAGACCGCCAGCGCCGCCGTTCCCTTGCCCTGCCAGAACGACAGCTTGCTGCCCGCCTCCACCTGGCGGCCCGTGGTCAGCCCGGTGTTGTTGATGGCGTCGGCAAACGAGGCGCCCATCAGCATGCCCGACGGCGGATCGGCCGCCGTGGAGAACTGCGCGTAGAGATTGGCCTCGGGCGTGGCATCCCAGACCAGGCCCACGCGCCCGGTCGTCGGGCTGTAGCTGCGGCTGTAGCTGGCGGGCAGCGCGGGCGTTACATCGCGCCGGTTGGTCAGGTCCACCTCGATGCGTTCATGGCGCAGGGCGGTCAGCAGGTGCAGGGCCGGGGTGAGGGCCGTGCGGTTTTCCAGGTACAGGGCGGTGGTGGTGACCTTGTTGTCGCGGTCGGGCCTGAAGCCGGGTGCCATGCCGGGAATGTCGTAGAAGTTCTCCGTCGTGAAATCGTAGGGATTGACCGTGCTCACCGTGCCAGACAGGCTGTTCGGAAAGCGCGTCTGCCGGTTCACGCTCACATCCAGCCCAAAGGCCCATTCGCTGCGCCGGCCGGCCAGCTCGCCCAGGTAGCTGCCTTCGATGCGGTCGCCCACCATGCGCTGGTCATGTCGCTGCAGCAGCGCGGCCGAGCGCACCACCGCGCTGTTGTCGGGCGTGAAGCGGTAGGTCTCCACGTTGCGGTAGTCGCGCAGCGCGTCATAGGCGTAGAAGGTGTTGCTCAGCTTGAGCCGGTCGCTGGCCCGCCATTCGGTGATGGAGCGCAGCCACTGCACGCGCTGGGCGTACAGGCCGTCGGCGCTGTTGTAGTTCTTGCCGAGGGTGGCCTCGTCAATGCGCGCCTGGCCGCGCAGCGGGTTGAGCAGCGGCGTGCCCCAGTAGGGGCGGTCCACCCGCTCATGCTGGGCTTCGTAGGCCAGGGTGTGCGTCAGGCCGCCACCCAGGTCGGACAGCAGCGAGGCCGCCAGCTGCGTGGAGCGCGACTGCGTGCCGCCCACCCAGCTGCCGGCATCGCGGTGGTTGAGGTCCAGGCGCAGGTAATGGGTGGTGCCCTGGCTGTCGGTGGCATTGCCCAGGCGGCGGTTCAGCCCGACGGAGGCTTCCTTGAGCCCGTAGCTGCCCAGACGCAGCTGGCCTTCGGTGAAGCTGTCGCGCTGGGCCAGCTTGGTGATGTAGTTCAGCGTGCCGCCCACGCCGCCTGCGCCGTAGAGAAAGCCGGAGGCACCGCCAATGGCCTCCACCCGGTCGTAGATCCAGCTGTCCACGGGCCGTGCCGCAATGGAGTACTGCAGGTTGATGCCGTTGAACAGCTGGCTGACCGACCCCGTGCCGAAGCCCCGGTAGCTGATGCCGATGTTGCCGGGCGGGCTGTAGGCCGTGACGCCCGGAATGGAGCGCAGGATCTCCTGCGTGTCCTGGGCGCCACGCGCCTCGATGGCGGCGCGATCCACGATGTGCACCGAGGCCGGTGTCTCGCGCGCCGTCAGGCCCAGGCGGCTGGCCGTGCCCACGGTCTTGTTCAGCGGCAGCAGTCCGTTGGCGTCGGCCGTGGCCTGGTCGGAGACTTCGACGGCGGGCAGTGCCGCCTCGGCCAGGGCCTGCGCGTGCGCGGCAGGCGTCCATGCGGCGCCCAGCGCGCAGCACAGCGCCGTGGCAAGGGGATGGAGACGAAAGGCGTGCGTGGACGCGCGCACCGGCGCCGCCATCGCGGGGAAAGGGGAAGAATTCACGAACTGACTCCGGGTCTTGCACCGCGCATGCGGCGCAGTCCTGGGCCACAGGCGCGGCACAGGCGGGCCGGGCGCGCATCAGCAGGCCCGGCGGCGATTCAAGAGAACACGGCAGTCAGCGGGGGAGGGCCGCGCGCCGGCAGCGGCGCGCGTGTGACGGAGGCAATGTGCGCCGCCACCAGCGGCAGCAGCGCGTGGGCCAGCGGTTGCTGGTGGGGCACCGCCATCGTCGGCAGGGCCGGCGGCGGTGCGCCGGCGGGCAGGCACATGGGGCAGTCAAGCTGGTGGTGTCCCATGCCTGGGGCTGCGCTGTCGCCCAGCGCCACCAGCTTGACGTCGCCGCTGGCCGTGCAGACCAGCTCGAATCCCTGGGGATGGACCAGGGGCGAGGCCACGGCAACGCCCAGCGTCACGGCAAACCAGGCCAATATCAGCCGGGTGAGCCAGAACGAGGAGCGAAGCGCTTGCATGGGGCGTGATTATGGCTTGGGGGCTGGCGTCGGTGTGAACAGACTGCCGCCCAGCTTGACGCCAGCCTTCAGGCCGCGCTTGGCGAACCAGCCCTGGTTCATCTCCAGCACATAGCGCACGGGCTTGGCCGAGCAGTGCGAGTCCTCGGTCATGGGCTTCATGTCGGCCAGGTTCACGATGGTGCCGTCATCGGCCACGAAGGCGGCGGTCAGCGGCAGCAGGGTGTTGCGCATCCAGAAGCACTGCACGGCGGGCACCTCGAAGACGAAGATCATGCCCTCCTGCTGGGGCATTTCCTGGCGGAACATCAGGCCGATGGCGCGCTCGCGGTCCGAGGCGGCCACCTGGGCATCGATGCGGTGGAAACCGGCCGTCAACTCCACGCGGCGCAGATTCATCTGGGGGCTGCCCTGGGGCTGTGCGCCTGCCGATACGGCGGCGCCAGCCAGGCAGGCGGCCATGAGCAACCGCTGCAGCGCGCGGCGGGAAAGGGATGTGTGGAGGGGTGTCGAAGGCTTCGTCATCTTGCACATTCTGTCGCAGTGGGCGCGTGGCTGGACGCAAAAATCGGCCTGGCCCGGCCATCATGGCCGGGCGGGCGGCAAAAAGCCCGCAGGGCATTGCTGACTTGCGGGCTTTTTTTGAGGGGATGCCGGCTGGCATCCCGGGGCATGGATCAGGCCACGGCCTTGTGTGCCTTCTTCGTGGAGCGCTTGGCGTGCTTCTTGCCGGAGTGCTTGCCGCTCTTGGCGACCTTGGCCTTCTTGGCTGTGTGAGCGGGAGCCGCTGCGGAAGCGGCCGTGGGAGCCGACATCGGCGCTTCGGGTGCTGCGGCGGCCTGTGCGAAGGCGCCTGCGGCAAACGAACCGGCGATCAGGACAGCGAGGAGTTTTTTCATATATGCCATTTCCTAGAAAAGCGGTAGAAGCCAAGTTGAATCAGACAACGGTGCGAAATTCTTGATGCACCGCACATGCTCAACGCGCTTACTGTATCGCCGTTGACAGGAGGGCGGCCCGATTGTCGTTAGAATTTTCTGCACCAAATTCGTGCCCGATCCGGGCATTCACTCTTGCCTCGTGCACCAGCCAACGGAGACCCGTCCCCATGAACCGCTTCCAGCACATCCAGGTGCCGGCCGAGGGCCAGAAGATCACTGTCAACGCCGACATGTCGTTGAACGTGCCAGACCAGCCCATCATTCCTTTCATTGAAGGCGACGGCACCGGCGTGGACATCACGCCCGTGATGATCAAGGTGGTGGATGCCGCCGTGGCCAGGGCCTATGGCGGCAAGCGCAAGATCCAGTGGATGGAGGTCTTCGCGGGCGAGAAATCCACGCGCATCTACGGCCCCGATGTCTGGCTGCCCGAGGAAACCATGCAGGCCCTGCGCGAGTACGTGGTCTCCATCAAGGGCCCGCTGACCACGCCCGTGGGCGGCGGCATCCGCTCGCTGAACGTGGCGCTGCGCCAGGAGCTGGACCTCTACGTCTGCCTGCGCCCCGTGCAGTACTTCAAGGGCGTGCCCTCGCCGCTGAAGGAGCCCGAGAAGACCAACATGGTCATCTTCCGCGAGAACTCCGAGGACATCTACGCGGGCATCGAGTACGAGGCGCGCAGCGACAACGCCAAGAAGCTCATCGACTTCCTGGTCAAGGAAATGGGCGTCAAGAAGATCCGCTTCCCCGAGACCTCGGGCATCGGCGTCAAGCCCGTGTCCATCGAGGGCACGGAGCGCCTGGTGCGCAAGGCCATCCAGTACGCCATCGACAATGACAAGCCCAGCGTGACCCTGGTCCACAAGGGCAACATCATGAAGTTCACCGAAGGGGGCTTCCGCGACTGGGGCTACGCGCTGGCCGCGCGCGAGTTCGGCGCCCAGCCCATCGACGGCGGACCCTGGCTCAAGTTCAAGAACCCGCGCACGGGCCGCGACATCGTCATCAAGGACTCGATTGCCGACGCCTTCCTGCAGCAGATCCTGCTGCGCCCGGCCGAGTACTCGGTGGTGGCCACGCTCAACCTCAACGGCGATTACATCTCGGACGCGCTGGCGGCCCAGGTCGGCGGCATCGGCATTGCGCCCGGCGCCAACATGTCCGACTCCGTGGCCTGCTTCGAGGCCACGCACGGCACGGCCCCCAAGTACGCGGGCAAGGACTATGTGAACCCGGGCTCCGAAATCCTCTCGGCCGAGATGATGCTGCGCCACATGGGCTGGCGCGAGGCGGCCGACCTGGTCATCAGCGCGCTGGAAAAGGCCATCCAGAGCAAGCAGGTGACCTACGACTTCGCCCGCCTGATGGACGGCGCCACCCAGGTGTCGTGCTCCGGCTTTGGCGAGGTGATGATCTCCAAGATGGATTGAACTGCGCAGCCACGGCGCGGCGATCCGCCCCGCGTGGCCGCGCCGAACTCAAGGCGCCGTGATTGTGACGGGCATCGTTGCCTGGGCGCTGCGGCCCAGGGAATCACGTGCCACCACCAGCAGCGCATAGCTGCCGGCCACCGGCTGGGGCCACCGCATGCTGATCGCGGAGCCCTGGGCCGTGAACACCATGCCCAGCGGCACGCCGGAGAGGGACACTGACACGGAGGTCGCGCCAGGCGCCGACACGCTGATCGTTGCGGACAGGGGGACGCCTGCCTTGCCCTGCACGGCGGCGGCGGTGATGGCCAGGTCGGCGCCTGCTGTACCGGCGGGGGCCACCTTCACCGTGAAGACGGCGCTGCCGCTCAGTCCGGTCGCCGTGTCCCGGGCCACCACCGTAACGCTGTAGTTACCTGCCACGGGCTTGGGCCAGCTCACCAGGCCGGTGGTGCTGATGACCATGCCGGAGGGCGCGGAGACCAGGCTGTAGCTGACGGGGTGGGGCGCGGTTGCGGCGGCGCTGAACGACAGCGCCACGTTGGCCGTACCGCTGATGCTGGCTCCGGTGACCACGGGAGGCTGGGGCGGTGCGATCCTGACCGTATAGGCCGCCTGCCCGGTCAGGCCTGTTTTCGTGTCCGTGGCCCGGGCCGTGATGGCGTAGCTTCCCGCCACGGGGGCTGTCCAGGTGACGATTCCCGTCGCGGCTGCGACCGCCATTCCCGCTGGTGCGCTTGCCAGGCTGTAGCTCAGCGGGTTGCTGCCTGTGGCCGACACGGTGAAGCTCAGGGCCTTGCCGGCATCGCCCGAAATGGTGGCCGCAGCCACGACCGGTGCCACCGCAGCGGGTGTGGCGGCGCCCAGTGCGCTGAGCAGATCCGTGGCATTGGGCGTGCCAAGGCCGGTGAGTTCGTCAAAGCCTGCACGCGCAGAACAGGTGGCGCAACTGCCATGCGAGCCGCTGGTGATGTCGGCGAATGCCCTGGCGTAGCTGGTGGGTGTTGCTGCCACTTTGCCGTACAGCATGGGTTGGGTGCTGCCCAGAGGCGCCAGCGCAGATTGGGCTCGCATGGCGTTGGCTACGGCGACCAGTCCAGCCCACATCGGGGAAGACAGGCTGGTGCCGCCTGCGCTGACCCACTGCACGGCCGTGCCGCCCGAGGGGATGACGGCCAGATAGTGCCCGGTGGACGGATCCGCGTTCATTGCCACGTCGGCCACGGTGCGGCGACTCAGCCCGCCCACGCCCGGCACGCCGCTTTGTTGGTAGGCCGATGCGGGTACATAGGCGCTGATGCCGCCTCCCGTGCCCGACCAGGCCACCTCAGATCGGCTGCCTGCTCCGGAGTAGCTCAGCGAAGTGCCTCCCACGGCGAGCACCTTGGAGGAGACTGAAGGCCACAACACGCCCGCGCCCCAGTCGCCGGTGGCAGCCAGGTAGGTCATCTGGCTGGCGCCGAACACGGAGTCCACGGAGGTGGTCCAGCTGCCCTCGGCCGTGCCGAAGCTCATGGAAAGTACACCAGGGCCCATGGCATTGGCCAGTTGCACGGCACGCAGCAGGCTGTTGGTCGATGCGTCAGGTGCCTCGATCAGCACGATGCGTGCAAGCGGTGCAATGGCGTGCGACCACTGCACATCCAGCGCGATCTCGGTGGCCCAGCCCGCGTTGTAGGCCGGTGCGCGTGCCGCCAACTGGCCCGACGTGTCGCTGTACGCGACCAGCAGCTCGCAGCCTGTCGAGGACGCCGCGGGCATGGGCAGCGGGGCAGCGGGCGCCAATACGCGGCCAGTACAGTTGGGCAGGCCGAAGCGCTGGTTGAAGGTGGCCAGTTCGGTCGCGACGTTGGGGTTGTGGTAGGCATTGACGACGTAGATGGTCTGACCTGCGCCCATCTGCGCTGCCTGCGCCGGTGTGAGCGGGCTGCCGTACGGTGCCAGCCCGGGAAAGCCATAGGCTGCTCGTACCTGCGCCGGGGTATAGGTCACGATGGAGCCAGAGGCCAAGGGGGTGGGCGTGCCCTGCTGGGAGGTGATCTCCATGGACGGCTGTCCGCGCTGGGCCGCCAGCAATTCATCAGGGGTGAGCCTGCGGGTGGACAGCGATCTGGTCTGAGGCGGCAGGATGCTGGCCACAGGCGGCAGCTGCGTCCCGTCGCCTGCAACTGCGACGCCCGGCCCCTGTGGCGGCTCCACAAATACCGGGGCAATGTGGAACTGCGGCTGCGCTACGGCCGAGCCTACGGTGTCGTCCAGCACCACGAGGTTCTCGAGGGTCGTCGTGCCGGAGGCCAGCGGGCCGGCCACCGCTTGGGAGGGGGCTGCCGTATCGCTTCCCCCTCCGCAGGCTGAAAGGGCTGCTGCGCACAGCGCCGTGATGGCCCACCAGCGCGGTGGTGCGAGGAAAAGGTTCAAGCGAATCGTGCGGCAGGGTGCCATGCTGATCTCCGTCAAGTGTGGCCATGCACGGCCCTTGGCGAAGTCGCATGCAGGGACCGGCAGGAATGACGGCACCTGGCAACCCCGCTGTCATGCCCGCCCGTCAAAGGGCGGGGGTAGACCGGAGGCTTTGCGACCCCGCCTTTCGTACGGGTGTGCTGGTGCGCAAATTGTAGGTAAATTTAATATTTTTATCAAATTATGTTTTATCAAATATGCCAATTTTGATGCGTAACCTGCACGCAGATCCAGCAAGCGATTTGGTTCCTCAGCCGTGCCCGGGCAGGGCGCATCCGTCTGCATCACATCCGGGCGCGTCGGTGGGGGTAGCTGATTCACCCTGAAGTGCCGACACCTGTGCGACCCACTCGCCCAGCTGCGTTGCCCAGCCCTGTGCATCTCCCAGCCAGGGTCCGATGTCGATGCGCTGTATGGCGCGCTGGCCCGGCTGCTCTGCCTCGGGGTGGTCGAACTCCAGCGCGAAGGTCGGGAAACCCTGGCCCTGTGCCAGTTCCAGCCATTCGCGCGCCTGGGCGATATGGGCCTGGGTGGCGGCACCCGAAAGGCGCTGGAAGGCGTCGGTGAAGGCCGCCACGTCCAGGCCCAGGTCCCGGGCCAGTTCCAGCAGCACGGCCGGATCGCTGATGCGTCGGCCTTCCACGTAGTGGGCCTGCTGCTGGCGCGCCAGCATGTCCAGGCCCCGGCCCGCCAGTTCCTCGGCGGCCAGCAGCGCCGTGGTGGGCGGCTCGGAGTCCAGCACGGCGCCCAGGTCGTTGAGCAGGCCGTCGAAGTAGGCAGGGCCGAAGGGCTGGCCCGTCATCTCGGCAATGCGCTGGTCGTGCGGCATCACGTGGCCGCGCCAGTCGGCTGTGATGGTGCGGGTATGGGCGCCCGTGAGCATGCCGCCGCCATGCCATTGCAGCGTGACGCCGGGCACGTTGCGCGCGGCCTTGACCAGGGGCGCGGCGGCATAGCACCAGCCGCACAGCGGGTCGAAGATGTAGTGGAGGACAAAGGGCGGCTGCGCGGTCGTGGTCATGGCAGAAGCGGGCTGTGATGAAGGCGCCCACTGTAGCGGCTATTGGCTTGCCCGTGACGGGGCAGGGCCGCAGGCAGAATGGGCGACTGCCGCCGTGCAGCCACCGTGCTGCCATCGCCGATCCCGTCTGCATTGCCATGCGCCTCAAATCCACGCCGCCTCCGTCCGATCCGTCCGCTGCCTCCGCCCCGGCCGCCGAGCCCAGCGTCCAGTCCGTCGCCCGGCGCGGCATGCTGGGTTTTCTGCTGTTCTGGCTGCTGGTCATGGGCGTGCTGTACTGGGCCATGCAGATGTACCTGAAGCCGGCCGGCGTCAAGGTGCAGGCCGATGGCACGGTGGCCATTGCGCGTGACCGCGACGGGCATTTCCGCGTGGAAGGGGCCGTCAACGGGCAACCCGTCATGTTCCTGGTGGACACGGGCGCCAGCATGGTCGGCGTGACCGAGCCGCTGGCCGAGCGCGCAGGCCTGGACGGCGGCGAGCCCGTGCGCTTTCGCACCGCCAATGGCGAGCGCGACGGCCGCATGGTGGTGGCCGAGCAGGTGCGCGTGGCCTCCCTGGTGGTCAGCGGCCTGCGCGTGGGCACAGGCTATACCGGCAGCACGGACAGGGATGCGCTGCTGGGCCAGAACTTCCTGCGCCAGTTCGATGTGGAAATACGCGGCGACCGCATGCTGATCCATCCGCGCGGCAGCGGGTCTTCGCCCAAGCAGTAAGTACATAACTAGCTAGCTAAGTAAGGGAGAGGGACATGACAAACAACGGCTTTCGCACCGACAGGCGCAGATGGCTGCAGACGGGCGCAGCCCTGGCGGCGCTGGGCTGCACGGCCTGTGCCAGCGTGGGGCAGGGCGGTGCCTTTTCCGCCGGCACCGGCCTGGCCGAAGACCTGGGCGAACGCCTGGACCAGGGCGTGCAGAGCGGAGAACTCGCGAACCTGCACGCCGTCGTCGTGATGCGCCACGGCCGGCTGGCGCTGGAGCGCTATTTCGAGGGCGAGGACGAGCGCTGGGGCGAGCCGCTGGGCAAGGTGGCCTTCAACGCCGACTCCCTGCACGATGTGCGCTCGGTCAGCAAGAGCGTCGTCGGCCTGCTGTATGGCCTGGCCCTGGCCGAGGGCAAGGTGCCCGCGCTGGACACGCCCCTGATCCAGGCCTTTCCCGCCTACAGTGATCTGGCGGCCGATGAGGGCCGGCGCTCCATCCTCATCTCCCATGCCCTGGGCATGACCATGGGCCTGCAATGGGACGAGGACCTTCCGTATTCCGACCCGCGCAACAGCGAAATCGCCATGGAGCGCAGCAGCGACCGCTACCGCTACGTGCTGGAGCAGCCCATCGTCGCCCCGCCCGGCGAACGCTGGTGCTACAGCGGCGGGGCGACGGCACTGCTGGGCCACCTGATCGCGCAGGGCAGCGGCATGCCGCTGCTGGACTATGCGCGGCACAAGCTGTTTGCTCCGCTGGGCATCGACAAGGCCGAGTGGACGCCTGGCACCAACGGCGAGGCGGCCGCCGCCTCCGGCCTGCGCCTGCGGGCGCGGGACCTGGCCCGCATTGGCCAGCTGGTGCTGCAGCAGGGCGAGTGGCCGGGTGGAAGGCAAGGCCGGGCGCTGGTACCCCGGCATTGGATTTTGCAATCCATTCAGCCGCGCGTGGACGCCTGGCCCGGCCTGCGCTACGGCCACCACTGGTACGTGGGGCAGACCCGCGCCGGCCTGGCGTACTACATGGCCATCGGCCTGGGCGGCCAGCGGCTGGTGGTCGTGCCCCAGCATTCGCTGGTGTATGCCATCTTCATGGGCAACTACGACAGCCCCCAGCAGGTGCAGCGCGTGGCTGCCGTGCAGGGCCTGATAGCCGCTGCCTTGCGTTGACTGCCTTGCCCTGACAGCCGAGCGCGGGCACGTAGGGCGTGCGAGAATCCCCGCTTCCAAGGTCGGCTGCATGCCCGGCTCGCGCAAGCAGGGCGCGAAGCGGGGCGGGCCGGTGCGTGTCGAGGCTCGATCCACTTTCCTGGTTCCGGTGCCGGCCCATGAGCCCCTGAGGCCATGGCGCCGGTTGTTTCTGCCTCCCGCATGATCGCCAGATCACCGTTTGCCCGTGTCCCACCGCCAGCCCATCCGCATCGCCGACCGCCACCAGTTCGACACCCTGATCGACGCCCGTTCGCCTGCCGAATTCGCGCAGGACCACATTCCCGGCGCCATCAACTGCCCCGTGCTCGACAACGAGGAGCGCGCCCGGATCGGCACCATCTACAAGCAGGTCAGCCCCTTCGAGGCCAAGCGCCTGGGCGCGGCCATGGTCTCGGCCAACCTGGCGCGCCACCTGCAGGAAACGTTTGCCGACAAGCCCGCCAACTGGAAGCCGCTGGTCTACTGCTGGCGCGGCGGCCTGCGCAGCGGCTCCATGGTCACCTGGCTGCGCCTGGTCGGCTGGGATGCCCAGCAACTGGCCAACGGCTACAAGTCCTATCGCGGCCATGTGATCGAGCTGATCGACCGCCTGGTGCCCCAGCTGCGCCTGCAGGTGCTGTGCGGAGCCACCGGCAGCGCCAAGACCCGCGTGCTGCATGCCCTGGCCGAGGCCGGCGAGCAGGTGCTGGACCTGGAGGGCTATGCCAGCCACAAGGGTTCCTTGCTGGGCAATCTGCCCGGCGTGGAGCAGCCCAGCCAGAAATACTTCGAGACGCTGCTGGCCCAGCAGCTGGAGAGTTTCGATCCGTCGCGCACCGTGTACGTGGAAGGCGAGAGCGCCAAGATCGGCCGCGTGTCCCTGCCGCTGGTGCTGGTCGAGCACATGCGCCAGTCGCCCGTGATTGCGCTCGATGCCACGCCCGAGGCGCGCCTGGCCTACCTGCTGCGCGACTACGCCTACCTTGGCGACGATCCGCAGACGCTGGCCGACAAGCTGGGCTGGCTCAAGGAGCTGCAGGGCAAGGAGACCATCTCGCGCTGGCAGGCCTGGGCGCATGAGCGCAGCCTCTCGCCGCTGTTCTCCGAGCTCATGGCCCAGCACTACGACCCGCACTACGAGCGCTCGCAGGAACGGCATTTCACGCAGTGGCGCACGCGCCGCAGGGTGCAGGCCGACGACCTCAGCGAGGCCGGCATCGCCGCGCTGGCGCACCAGATACTGGCGCTGGATGGGACATCGGCCGCATGAAGCAGCCGGGTGGATCAGGCGTTTGAATCAGGCATGTGAATCTGCCAGCACCGGGTACAGCGACAGCAGCAGCAGGGCGGCCATGCCCCAGTTGAAGCGGCGCAGTGCCTGCGGCGAGCGCAGCGCGCGCCCCACGGCGCTGCCGAACAGCGTCCAGACGCTGACGCTGGGATAGTTCACGATGCCCAGCACCAGGGCGGCCAGCACCAGGTTGATGAAGAAATCCTCGCGCGGCGTGTAGGTGGCAATCACGCCGATGGCCATGATCCAGGCCTTGGGGTTGACCCACTGGAAGGCCGCCGCCTGCCAGAACCCGAAGGGCCGGGCACCCGCATTGCCGCCGTCGATGCCGCCGCTGCCCGCAATCTTCCAGGCCAGCCAGACCAGGTAGGCCGCGCCCAGGTACTTGAGCGCGGTGTAGATCACCGGCAGGCGCTCGAACACCGCGCCCAGGCCCGCGCCCACCAGCAGCACCATGACCACCACGCCCAGGGTGATGCCCAGCATATGGGGCACCGTGCGGCGGTAGCCGAAGGTGGCGCCCGAGGCTGTCAACATCACATTGTTGGGGCCGGGCGTGACGGAGCTGACGAAGGAGAACATGGCCAGTGGCAGCAGGAACGAGGTGTGGGCGGTATCGAAGGGCATGGTGGCAACAGGCATGACAGGGGATCCGGCGCCCTGTCTGCGCATGCCGCAGGCCGCGGCGCCGTCAGGCCATGCTAAGGGCAGTGTTCGGTACAGTAGCAGTACACTTTGCCAGAACAATTTGCCAACTGGCCTGCCCATATGACCATGACACTTGATCCCGCAGCCACGCCGAAGGAAGCGCAGGCACAGCAGACACCGCAGACATCGAGTGCATCCTCCGCTACGGCTTTCCAGGCCGCTGCGCCCTGGCGCCCGCTGCGGTCTTCCGACCTCTCGCTGGTCGATCAGCTCGTGGACCACTACGGCGGCCTGATCCGCCACCATGGCCTGCGCGCGGGCTCGCGGCTGCCCTCGGTGCGCGCACTGGCGCAGCAGGCCGGCGTCAGCCGCGATACCGTGGTCCAGGCCTACGACCGGCTGGCCGCCCAGGGCCTTGTGCATTCGCGGCGCGGCTCCGGCGTCTTCGTCAGCGCCCGGCGCGCGGCCCAGGCCGTGCCGCGCGCCAGCCACGGCCTGCCCACGCTGGAGCAGGGCGCGGCCTTTGATACCGCCTTTCTGTTGCGCAGCATGTTCCGCGAAGGCACGGAGCATTCGGGCGACGCCGGCATGCTGCCGCCGGAATGGCTGGACCAGGAGATGCTGGCCTCGGCCCTGCGTGCCGTCGGCCGCAGCACGGGCACCAGCCTGCTGACCTATGGCGTGCCCCAGGGCTATCTGCCGCTGCGCCAGCAGATCGCCTCGGTGCTGCAGGCCCAGGACGTGCCCGCCCACCCCGAGGTCCACCTGATGACCGTGGCCGGCGCCACCCAGGGCCTGGACCTGATCGTGCGCAGCCTGGTGCGGCCCGGCGATACGGTGCTGGTGGAAGACCCGGGCTGGTTTCTCATCTTCGGCCGGCTCAACGCCCTGGGCGTGAACGTGGTCGGCGTGCCCCGCCTGCCCGGCGGTCCCGACGTGGAGGCGCTGGAGCGGCTGGCCCGCCAGCACCAGCCCCGGCTTTTCATCCTCAACACCGCCGTGCACAACCCCACGGGCCAGACCCTGTCGGCCGGCGTGGCCCACGAGGTGCTGCGCATTGCCGAGCGTCACGACTTCTACCTGGCCGAGGACGACACCTACTCCGACTTCCTGCCCGGCGTGCCCGTGCGCCTGGCCGCCATGGACCGGCTGCAGCGCGTGCTCCTGGTGGGCGGCTACTCCAAGACCCTGGCCGGCAGCCTGCGCGTGGGCTATGTCGCGGCACACACCGACCTGATACGGCGGCTGACCGACCTCAAGCTGCTGGGCGGGCTGACCACGGCGCTGCCGGGCGAGCAGGTGGTGCACCGCGTGCTGGCCGATGGCCAGTACCGCAAGCATGTGGACCGCCTGCGCGAGCGCGTGGACCGCGCGCGCAACCGCTGCCTGCGCATGCTCGAAGCCCTGGACTGCCGCGCCCCGCACGAGCCACAGGCCGGCATGTTCGCCTGGGTGGACTGCGGCGTGGACTCGGAGGTGCTGGCCCGCCATGCCGCGCCGCAGGGCCTGCTGCTGGCACCGGGCCTGCTGTTTTCGCCCAGGCAGGCCGCGGGCAGCATGCTGCGCATTCCCGTGCCCATGGTGGAGCAGCCCCAGACCTGGAAGATCCTTGGCCACCTGCTGGCGCAGCACCGGGGCGGTGGTGGATGACCGGATGGTGCAGCAGCACTGCCTGACGGGAGGTTGACGCTGCCGGCGCCAGGGCATGTAAGACAGGGCATCGTGCCTCGGCGCCCCGGTAGTGCGCTGCTATCGTTCCGGGATGACTATTGAGCTTGTCTTGCCAGGGGAGGCCGGCCGCAGAGCCGGGGTGAACGACAGCCGGCCCCGACCGGGAGGTGGCGCGGCGCGCCACCTGGCCCCGGTGCTGGCGCTGCTGCTGACAGCGGGCTGTGCCGACACGCCCGCGCCGCGCGGCAAGGTGGAGGGCGCCTCGTTCGAGCCCGGTGAAATCGTGCAGTCCGACAGCAACCGCATGGCCACCCTGGCCATGAAGGAGAACCTGGACAGCCTGATGCGCATCATGGACAAGCTGTACCTGCGCAACCCCGCCGAGTGGAAGAAAACCGCCGAAAGCCGCGAGGCCGCATCCGCCTACGTGCGCATCGCCATCACCGAGCGCCAGCCCTGGGCCGACCTGCACGGTGCCCAGGACGTGGCCGCGCTTTCGCTGGCGCTGCAGCCCGACTTCAAGGGCGACCGCGTGGCCGCCTTCGTCCATGCGCTGGCCGACACCATCATCACCGCCCACGGCGGGCGCACCAGCTTCACCCTGGTCCATGGGCTGGACCCGCAGCTGATCTACAACGCCGCGCGCAACGTGGAAGTGGCCAACTGGATTCTCAACTCACGGCGCAACGCAGCGGGCGGGCCGCTGCTGCTGTCCAACCACCTGGGCGACGACGCGCGCAACCTCAGCTTCGAGCGCGAGATGGGCAAGATCATCGGCCGGCTGGACCTGATCGCCAACTACACCACCGAGCGCTACAGGCGCTCCTTCATCGGCTACGGGCAGGGGCTGGTGGCCGGGCCGTTCATGCAGTTCCTGCCGGTGCGCTGAGGCGCTCAGTGGGCTGAATGCGCTGAAGTGGCAAGCGTCAGGACGCGTCACACAGAACGATGGTGACCAGAGCGGAGGTGTCTTCGATGGCGCGTACCGCATGCGCCATGTTCGCCGGCAGGTGCATCAGCTGGCCGGCCTGCAGGGACTGGCGGCTTTCGCCGAGCATCACCTCCAGCTCGCCTTCCAGGCAGTGCAGGCTGACGCTGCCCGGCACCTTGTGCGGCGGCAGCGACTGGCTGGCGCGCAGCACCACGCGGATGACCTCCATGTCCTGGGACTTGAACAGGGCGCAGGTCCGTGCGCCCGCCAGCCGCGCACCAAACGGCAGGACATCGATGGCTTGAGCGGTCAGTGCAAGGGGGGTGGCCATGGCGGACCTCCGGGCGTTGGCGGGCAATACAGCCATTGTCCTCCGAAGCACGGGAATCCATCAACCGCAACTGTGTGACAGCAGGGGCTTGTGCAGGGTCTCAACCCGGCACGCTCGCCTCCACCAGCAGGGTCAGCAACTGCAGCGACTCCTGCCAGCCCAGGTGACAGGCCTCGGCGGGAATGACGGCGGGCACGCCTTCCTGGGTCACATCCATTTCAGTGCCGCAGAACACCTCGCGCAGCGTGATGGTGGTGATCATCTCGCCGGGCAGTTGCGGGTCGTCGAAGCGGTCGGTATGGCGAACCAGCCGGCCAGGCTCCAGGTCCAGGAACTCCCCGCCGAAGCCGCTGCGCCCGCCCGTGGACAGATTGACGAAGGCCATGCGGTAGCGCCCGCCGACCCGGGCGTCGAACTCGGGCACCTCGCAGATGTAGCCGTGGGGCGGAAGCCATTTGGCCAGGGCAGCGGCCGTGGTGAAGGCCTGGTATACGCGCTGCGGCGGCGCCTTGAGGACGCGGTGCAGCCGGATGGTGTGGACGGTGTGTGACATGCGGAACTCCTTGGCGTGGTGTCGTGCAAGGCTGCCAGCCTCGCACCGATGCAGTCCTTGCGCAAGAGGCGGGACCTGGAGCCTGGCGCAGGATTCAATGATTCATAAATCGAATCCTTGCTTGGTTTTAAAGAATTGGACTTGAATCATTGACGCCCGCACCATGGCGGCGAGCGCTGGACACACAGCGCCGCCTTCCATAGGAAAACAGGATAGGAAACAGGAGACAAGCAAATGAAGCATTCCCCGTTGCGCAGGGCCCTGGCCCTTGGCGCTATCAGCACCATTGCGGCCGTGGCCGCGCCCTCTGTGTCGGCGCAGGGGGGTTACCCCTCCAATCCCATCACCCTGGTCGTGCCGTTCGCGGCCGGCAGCGGCACGGACGCCGTGGCGCGCCTGGTGGCTACCCGGCTGGGCGAGCGGCTCAGGCAGCCCGTGATCGTGGACAACAAGGCTGGCGCCAATGCCCAGATTGCCGCCAACCATGTGGCCAAGGCCAGGCCGGACGGCTACACCCTGTTCATGACCACCAACACCTCGCACTCGGCCAACCCCTGGCTGGTCAAGGGCCTGAAGTACGACCCCGTCAAGGACTTCACACCCGTGGCGCGCGTGGGCGAGCTGCCGTTCGCGCTGCTGGTCCACCCCTCCGTTCCTGCCAAGACCGTGCAGGAACTCATCGACTACGCCAAGGCCAATCCCGACCGCCTGTCCTACGGCACGCCCAACAGCACCTCGCTGGTCGCCTCGGAAACCTTCAAGTACGTCACGCACACCCAGATCACCTCGGTGCCCTACAAGTCCAGCCCGCAGGCGCTGACCGACCTCATGGGCAACCAGATCCAGGTCTACGTGGCCGATCTGGGCTCGGCCTGGGGCACGATCAAGACCGACCGCGTGCGCACCCTGGCCGTCACGGCGGCCAAGGGCTCCACCCTGCTGCCCAATGTGCCGGCCATCGGCAAGACGCTGCCGGGCTTCGACATCACCTCCTGGAACGGCATCTTCGGCCCGGCCGGCATGCCCGCCGAGATCACCGAGCGGCTGAACACCGAGCTGCAGGCCATCCTCAAGGACAAGGCCGTGCAGGAGCAATTGGCCCAGGTCGGCTTCGAGGTCTGGCCCACGGCCACGCCTGCCGAGTTCGCCACCTATGTGAAGGACCAGATGGCCCGCTGGGGACAACTGGTCAAGCAGGCCGGCATCGAGGCGCAGTGAAGGAGAGCCGCATGGAGCAAGCGCAGCAAGGGCAGCAAGGCCCTCTTGCCGGAGTGAAGGTGCTGGACATGACCTCGGTGGTCATGGGCCCCTTTGCCACCCAGATCCTTGCAGGCCTGGGGGCCGAGGTGATCAAGGTCGAATCGCCCGAGGGCGACAACATGCGCCACGTCGGCCCCATGCGCAACCCCGCCATGGGCCACATCTTCCTGCAGGCCAACCAGGGCAAGCGCTCCGTGGTGCTGGACCTCAAGCAGGGCGCCGCGCGCGAGGCCCTGCTGCGCCTGGCCGAAGGCTGCGACGTGCTGGTCAGCAACGTGCGGCCCCAGGCCATGGCGCGCCTGGGCCTGGCCTACGAGGACGTGGCGGCGCGCAACCCGCGCATCATCCACGTGAGCTGCTGCGGCTTCGACCAGCGCGGCCCCTACGCGGCCCGGCCCGCCTATGACGACCTCATCCAGGGCGCCACCGGCGTGCCCTGGCTGGCGCAGCAATACGGCGGCGGCGAGCCTGCCTATGCCCCCATGACCCTGGGCGACCGCGTCACCGGCCTGCACGCGGTCTACGCCGTCACGGCCGCCCTCTATGCGCGCGAGAAGACCGGCAAGGGCCAGGCCGTGGTCGTGCCCATGTTCGAGGCCATGACCCAGTTCATCCTGGGCGACCACATGGCGGGCCTGTCGTTCGAGCCGCAGCTGGGCGGCCCCGGCTATGCGCGCCTGCTCACGGCCCACCGCAGGCCCTATCGCACCAGCGACGGCCACCTGTGCGTTCTCATCTACAACGACAAGCACTGGCACAGCTTCTTCAACGCCATAGGCCAGCCCGAGCGCATGGCCGAACCCATCTTCGCCACCCACAGCCAGCGCGCGCTGCACATCGATGCCGTCTATGCCGAAGTCTCTCGGCTGATGGCAGGGCGCACCACGGCCGAATGGCGCGCACTGCTGGACGCGGCCGACGTGCCCAACATGCCCATGGCCTCGCCCGAAGACCTGATTGCCGACCCCCAGCACCAGGCCACCGGCTTCGTGCACGAGATAGACCACCCCAGCGAAGGCCGGCTGCGCACCACGGCCAGCCCCACGCGCTGGAGCGCCACGCCGCCCGCAGAACGCGCCGCCCCCGCGCCACGCCTGGGCGAACACACCCTGCAGGTGCTGCGCGACGCGGGCCTGACCGAGGCCGAGCTGGCCGCCCTGCAGGCCAGCCGCGCCTGCAGCCAGGCTGCCGCGCTGCAAGACGCCCCACCACAAACACAAGCACAAGCACAAACACAAACAGAAGGAAACCGCCCATGCCCCGCTATTTGATCCGCGAACAAGACGTGCCTGGCTACAGCCCCGCCAACCACCACGGCACCGTCAACCGGCGCCTGGTCAGCGCCGCCAACGTGGGCGCGCGCCACATGGAGCTGGTGCTGGGCACGCTGGAGCAGGGCGGCGGCGCGCTGCCCCATGCCCACCCCGGCATGGAGCAGGCCTGCTACCTGCTGGCCGGAACGGCCGAGGTGGAAATCGACACCCCGGACGGCAAGGAACGCTTTGCCATGCAGCCCGGCGACACCTGCTTCTTCCCCGAGGACTGCATGCACATCTTCCGCGTGACCAGCGCCGAGCCCGTGCGCCTGCTGGTCTTCTACAGCCCGCCGTACGGCGAGAACCCCGAGCGCGTGCGCCGACCGGCAGCCTGAGCGCCGTCACCCCACAGACACAACAAGCGAACAGCAACAAGCAACGGAGAACTCACCATGGACTTTCTGTGGAACGAAGAACAGGAACAGATACGCGACGCCGTCGAGCGCGCCTGTGCCCCCTTTGACGCCGACTACTGGCTGCGCAAGGACCACGAAGGCGGCTTCCCGCACGACTTCCACAAGGCCCTGGCCGACGCGGGCTGGCTGGGCATTGCCATGCCCGAAGAATTCGGCGGCGCGGGCCTGGGCATCAGCGAAGCGGCGTTGATGATGCACACCATCTCGGCCACGGGCGCAGGCCTGTCGGGCGCCTCGGCCGTGCACATGAACATCTTCGGCCTGCACCCCGTCGTCGTCTTCGGCACGGACGAGCAAAAACGCCGCTGGCTGCCCCCGCTGATCGCGGGCACGGACAAGGCCTGCTTCGGCGTCACCGAGCCCAATGCGGGCCTCAACACCCTCAAGCTGCAGACCCGCGCCGTGCGCGATGGCGACGTCTACGTGGTCCATGGCCAGAAAGTCTTCATCTCCACCGCCCAGGTCGCCAACAAGATCCTGCTGCTGGTACGCACCAAGCCCGTGGAAGAGTGCAAGGGCACGGAAGGCCTGAGCCTGTTCTACACCGACCTGGACCGCGAACGCATCGAAGTGCGCGAGATCGACAAGCTGGGCCGCAAATGCGTGGACACCAACCAGCTGTTCATCGACGGCCTGCGCATTCCCGCCGAGGACCGCATCGGCGAAGAGGGCAAGGGCTTCTCGTACATCCTGCACGGCCTCAACCCCGAGCGCATCCTCATCGCCGCCGAGGCCGTGGGCCTGGGCCGCGCCGCCCTGGCGCGCGCCACCCAGTACGCCAAGGAGCGCGTGGTCTTCGACCGTCCCATCGGCCAGAACCAGGGCATACAGCACCCGCTGGCCCAGGCCTGGATGGGTCTTGAGGCGGCCCACCTCATGGTGCAAAAGGCCGCCTTCCTCTACGACAGGGGCCTGCCCTGCGGCGCCGAGGCCAACGCCGCCAAATACCTGGCGGCGGAAGCCTGCGCCAAGGCCTGCGAAACCGCCATCTTCACGCACGGCGGCATGGGCTACGCCAAGGAATACCACGTGGAGCGCTACATGCGCGAATCCTGGATCCCGCGCCTGGCGCCCGTCAGCCCCCAATTGATCATGTGCTTCATCGCCGAAAAGGTATTGGGCTTGCCTAAATCGTATTGACCCCCTGAGTCGCTTCGCGCCTTCCCCCTTCTCGCTGCGCGCAGGGGGACGACACCCTCGGTGCGGGGCGGCCCTTCCTCGGTGTCTCAAAGTTGAGGTGCGCGGGTTTTGTGGCTGCGAACCATCTGAAGTCCCATGATTTATCAATCTGTATTTCAGAGGTAGCCATGGTGCAAGATGCCATCTCGCTTGCTCCCCATCCGCCGCCTCTCATGAAGACCCACCTGCTGCGCTATTTCGTCGCCCTGGCCGAGGAACGCCATTTCGGCCGCGCAGCCCAGCGCCTGTGCATCACCCAGCCGCCGCTGAGCATGGCGCTCAAGACCCTGGAGCAGGACCTGGGCGCCAGCCTCATGGACCGCGACGCCAAGAACGTGCGCCTCACCCCTGCGGGCGAGGCCTTTCTGGTCGAGGCACGCAAGGTGCTCGCCCAGCTGCAGCATGCGGCCGACGTGGTGCGCGGCGTTGCCGAGGGCATGCAGGGCCGGCTGGACGTGGGCATCACCGGCTCCATGGTCTACCGCCAGGTGCCCGACTTCTGCCGCGCCTTCCGCGCCGAGCGCCCCCTGGTCGAAGTCTGCCTGCACGAAATGTCCACGCGCGAGCAACTGCAGGCCATTGCCAGCGGCCAGATCGACTGCGGCTTTCTCAACATAGCCACCCCGCCAGACGGCCTGCAGACCCTGTCCATCGGCGAGGAACCCTTTGTCTGCTGCCTGCCCGCCACGCATGCGCTGGCGCAGCAGCCCGACATCGACCTGCGCGAACTGGCCCGCGACACCTTCGTCATGTTCGCCCGCGAAGTGGCCCCGGCCAACTACGACAACGTCATCGCCTGCCTGCAGCAGGCCGGCATCCACCCCCACACCCGCCACGCCGCGCGCCAGTGGCTCACCGTCATGGCCCTGATCTCGGCAGAGCAGGGCGTGGCCCTGGTGCCCAGCTGCATGCAGCGCGTGGGCATGAACGGCGTGGCGTTCGTGCCGCTGCGCGGGCCGCAGCAGGCCATGACGCCCGCTGTCATGGCCTGGCGGGCGGATCAGCCTGCGGCGGTGCTGCAGGCTTTCATTGAGAGGGTGAGGGCGATGGCATCCACCGCCGTCAAGGGTGGTAGGGGTTGAGGGCTGTCACCTCTACAGACCCTTCGCAGTAGTGCATGGCGAAAACCACCAGCTCCTTACCATTCGATTGGGTGATGGCCTCCACGTGCCAAAAAGGCACTTTTTCTCCCGGAGAAAACGTCACCTTGGTGATATCGAATGCGTACTGAGGAAACTTCTCTTTCAGTTTTTTCAGTACATTCGTCCGAACCAGATTAAGGTCATGGTTTTCGCAAGCGGTTGCGTTTTTTGCGTCCCCGCATGCGGTGATCAGCAAGACTGCGCCAGCCAACACACTGCGCAAAAAACTGGATCTTGTCAGAGTTTTTTTCATATTAACGGCCTGTGAAGTAATGAGGAATTGCGCCATCGATCACTATGGTGTAATCGTTGCCGCCTATAGTATGAAAGGTATCCACGACTTGGTCCGCCCACCAGGGGCGGCCCGGCCGCTTGTCCATATTGAAAAAATCATTGAATGCTCTTGTCTCTCCGACAAAAGAAAATGAACCATCCCATCCCCTGGTAAGAGTTCCAGTAGTGCGTAAACTTATGCCTCCGACAATCAATTGAGGAGGAAGATGTTCGTCTTCGTATGTTTCATAACCATAGCTACCGGAATCATAAAAATAATAACCGGGCTGCCTGCGATCGCTGATAAAACGTAACAGAGGATTGCTGTCTCTGGCAATGCGTTCAATAGGTAAAGACAAATTCAGCGCATCAATCTTGATCCGCAGCGGTTTGCCCTCGCCCCACAGCCAGTGGGCCGCCGCCTTGAAAACACCGTAGTATGTAACCTCGACTTCCGAAACTTCCCGGTATGGCTCATCTTTTGCCGCCCAATAGCCATTCACAATGTCTGCACCGTTGTTGCTGCCGCGACGGATATTGTCATACCAGCTACTGGCCAGCCGAAGCCTTTTCTGACATTGCTCCGGTGTCATCCATGCAAGATTGTTATTCAGGTCCCAAAATATTTCATCACTGTACAAGTATGAGAGGGCATATCCATAAGCGATGCCGCCCGTGTAAAATTGAAGCTGTTCAAAGCATTCATACCAGTTTGTGTACATCCCTTCGTATGTACCGGTGACTACAATCTCTCCCAAGGTTTCCGACATTTATTCCCTCCTCTTGAAATGAGAATGACTATCATTCTCTTTTGTGGAATTTATCAATCAATCCATGTTTGAGGCTTGTTTTTGATATTTCGTAACAAATATTTCGTTATATGACTTAAATGGAGATCTGTTGAACATCAATTGGTTGTGCTTGACAACGCTAGGGAGTTGTTTCCTTAAAGGGTTAGAAGAAGGAAAGAAAACCGGGGGACTCAAGACTCTGAGAGGAGGCGCTGGGCCATTGGCGCAGAGTCCATCTCGGTCGAAGTCTGCCTGCATGAAATGTCCACGCGCGAGCAACTGCAGGCCATTGCCAGCGGCCAGATCGACTGCGGCTTTCTCAACATAGCCACCCCGCCAGACGGCCTGCAGACCCTGTCGATTGGCGAGGAACCCTTTGTCTGCTGCCTGCCCGCCACGCATGCGCTGGCGCAGCAGCCCGACATCGACCTGCGCGAACTGGCCCGCGACACCTTCGTCATGTTCGCCCGCGAAGTGGCCCCGGCCAACT
>NZ_JAELTK010000061.1:0-38248 GCF_016428765.1 Delftia sp. ASV31 | reverse complement strand
GGCCGAGCACTGCGCCACCATCCTCGACCGGGTGCTGGAGGCGGCCAGCCGTCCCGTGCCCGTGCAGGACCGGGTGCTGTCCGTGACCGCCAGCCTGGGCGTCAGCCTCTACCCCGACGACCAGGCCGACCCCGACCTGCTGCTGCGCCATGCCGACCAGGCCATGTGCGTGGCCAAGCAGGCCGGGCGCAACCGCTACCAGCTGTTCGATCCGGAAAACGACCGCAAGGCCCATGCGCGCCGCCTGCAGCTGGGCTGGCTGCGCCAGGCGCTGGAGAAGGGTGAATTCCTGCTGCACTACCAGCCCAAGGTGGAGCTGGGCGGCGGCAGGCTGGTGGGCGCCGAGGCCCTGCTGCGCTGGCACGACCCGCGCCAGGGCCTGCGCGCGCCGGGCGAGTTCCTGCCCTTCGTGGCGGGCAGCGACCTGGAGCGGCCGCTGGGCGACTGGGTCATCGGCGAGGCCGTGGCCCAGGCGGCGCGCTGGTTCGGCCAGGGACTGGACCTGTGCGTGAGCATCAACGTCAGCGCCAACCAGCTGCTGGACGGCGGCTTCCACGCCAAGATGGCCCAGGTGCTGGCCCGCCACCCGGACCTGCCGCCGCACCTGATCGAGCTGGAAATCCTGGAAAGCGCCGCCATTGCCGACATGGAGCAGGCCATCCAGGTGATGGGCCAGTGCCGGCAGCTGGGCATCCGCTTTGCGCTGGACGACTTCGGCACCGGCTATTCCTCGCTCACCTACCTGCGCAAGCTGCCCGTGCAGTCGCTCAAGATCGACCAGAGCTTTGTGCGCGACATGCTGGCCGACCCGGACGACCTGGGCATCGTCGAAGGCGTCATCCAGCTGGCCAGCACCTTCCAGCTCGAATCGGTGGCCGAAGGCGTGGAAACGCCCAAGCATGCGCGCCGCCTGCGCGACATGGGCTGCCACGTGGCCCAGGGCTACGGCATCGCCCGGCCCATGCCCGCCGACCAGCTGCCCGCCTGGGCCGCGCGCTGGCAGGCCGGGGACAACTGGCTGGCGCATGGGCGGCATATGCCGTCCGAGGCCTGAGCTTCGCGTCCCGGCGCCAGTGCCGGTGCCGGTGCTGGTGCCGGCTATGTCAACTCGGCTGGACGGGTTTCCATGGCATTGCGGGTGGGCAAGGTGATGCAGAACATGGCGCCTCCCGCGGGGCCGTTGCTGGCGACGACGGTGCCGTCCATGGTGTCGATGATCTTGCGGCAGATGGCCAGGCCCAGGCCCGTGCCGCCCGAGCCGTCCTTGGTCTTGCTGGACTGCACGAAGGGCTGGAAGATCTTGTCCAGTTCCTGCGGCGGAATGCCCGGTCCCTGGTCGGAGACGGCAATGCAGATGTCGCCCTGTCCGTCGATGCGGCCCTGCACATCGATGCGCCCGCCAATGGGCGAGAACTTGATGGCATTGGCCAGCACATTGCGCACCACCTGCTGAAAGCGCACGGGGTCGGCCTTGGCGATCAGCGGCGTGTCGTCGAGCTCCAGCCGCAGGTCGATGAGCTTGTGCTGCTGCTGCGGCTCCAGCTCGCGCACCACGGGCCGTATCAGGCTTCTGAGGTCGGTGCGTTCCAGGTGGATGGTTCCCACGGCACTTTCCAGCTTGGCGACATCCAGCAGGTCGTTGACCAGGGCCAGCATGCGCTGGCCGGCTGCATGGATGTCGTTGAACATGTCTGCCATCGCGGCATTGCCGTGAGAGCGCAGGCCGCCCAGCTCGGCAAAGCCCATGATGGACTGCAGCGGGGTGCGCAGCTCGTGGCTCATGTTGGCCACGAATTCCGATTTCACGCGGAAGGCCTCTTCGGCCGCGTCGCGGGCTTCGTGGATGGCATGCTCGGCCGCGCGGAATTCGCTCACGTCCACAAAAATGCTGAGCACGCCGGTGATCCGGCCCTGGGCATCCTTGACTGCCGCCTTGGAGATCTGCACGTCGCGGTAGCTGCCGTCCACATGGGGCAGCCGGGCCTCCAGCACCATGGGCTGGCCTGAACGCATCACATCCTCATTGCCGTGCATCTGCAGCAGGTCATGGTCGCCAGAGTGCAGGCCCTCGACCTCATGGCCGAGCACGGCGTAGCGGCACCTGCCAAAGAAGTCTTCCCAGGCCTTGTTGACCAGGGCCACGCGCTGGCCCGCGTTCGTGACCAGCATGGGCAGGGGCGTGGTCTCGAACAGCAGGTGCTGGAAGGCCAGCTGGGTCTGCAGCTCCTGCTGGGCCTTCCAGCGGGCGGTCACGTCCACGGCGCTGCCGGCAAAGCCCACCAGCCGGCCCTCGCGCAGCAGGGGAACCACGGCGATGTCGCAGAGTATTTCCCTTTCGTCGGGAAGGCGAAAGCGCGCCTGGCAGTTGCGCAGGGCCAGCTTGGCCTGGGGGTCGAGCAGTGCCTGGATCTGGGACCTGCAGGCTTCATGCACGATGCCCTCCAGCGGCTGCCCTACCGCCTCGGCGCTGGGCTGCCCGGTCCACTGCTCCCAGCGGGCGTTCACGAAGGTCAGCCGGCCGTGGCTGTCGGTTCGGAAGATCAGCTCCTGCACGCTGCGCATGAGCACGGCCATCTCATGCTCGCTGCGCGCCAGGCGCGCCTGGGCCTTTTCCATGGCCTGCTGTGCCGACTTCTGCACCCTGCGGGTCTTGAGCACCGACGCGCTCAGGCCGAGCACCAGGGCAAGAAGCGCAAGTCCGGCAACGAAGAAGGCGAAGGCATCGTCACGCCAGCGCGCGATCACCGCCGCGTAGGGCTCCTCCACGACCAGCAGCAGGGGCCAGTTGCGGACCGTGCGAAAGGACACTATCTCATGGGGGCCTAGCAGGCCGGCGCCAATGTAGGAGCCGAATTCGCTGCCTGGCAGCCATTTCTGGAAGATGGGGGTCTTGCGCGCAGAGGCCGTTTGTACGCCCCCGCCTGCGTTCGTGCTGGCCAGCGGTTGGCCGTCGTAGCTCAGCAGCACCGCCTCGTAGCTGAGGGTTTCCAGCGTGGCCTGGTAGAAGTTGGCCACGGCATCGGGATTGATCAGGCCCACCAGCACGGCGGGTGCGCCGCTGTCGTTTTCGAAGGCCAGGATCTGGGGCAGGTAGTGGACGCCCCGCGGTGTCGCATGCGGGGCCGATGCCAGGGAGGAGAGACTGCGGCCGCTGACAAGGCGTCCCAGTTGCACCTTGCCCAGGACCGGAGCCGATGCATTGTCCGGCAGTAGCTTGTGCAGCTCGATCTGCAGACCGGCCTCGCCCGCTTGCGTGCTCGCCAGGATGCGTCCTTTGCCATCGAGCAGCGCCATGCTGCGCAGAACCGGCAACTGGGCGACCACTTGCGCCATGGCCGCCTCGCGCGCATCGCGCGAGCTACCGGCGGACTGGATGACCGGATTGTGGGCCAGGCTGGCCAGGGCCACCTCGCCGGTCTCGAAAGTCTTCCCTGTCTGATCTTCAAGTACCCGAGCCAGCAACGCTGCCTGGGCCTTGCTCTTGTCGGCCTCGGCGTGCAGCTGACTCCAGACAAAGAGCACCAAACCTGACAGCACGCACAGAGCAAATGTCAGAATCAATACCTTGAGGTGGGCGCTACGCCTGGCCTCCAGAAAATGATGTGCGGCCGTTTGTTTGGACATGATGAAAATGCTCCATCGGTCGTATTCAAGGCGCGACGATTGCGCTCAACCCATTGTTGCGCGCGGCACGGGTCAGGCGCCCGTCGCGCTTGATGTCGGAGACGAACTGGTCCAGGCGAGCGAGCCACTGGGTGTCGGCCGGACTGGTCGCGTAGCCGTAGGGAATTACATGGAACGGCTTGGGTGGCGCGATCAGCCGGGCCCAGTCGGAGCTGTCGAGCAGCCTGCGGCTGTAGGGGTAGTCGGTCATGAACACGTCCACGCGCCCCGCCATGAGTTCTTTTTCCCGGCTCTGGGGTGGCTCGATGGGCACGAGGCGCGCGTGCCTGAGCGTCTCGCGCATCACGGGCTCCATGAAGGTGCCGCGCTGCACGGCGACCTGCACGCCAGGCTGGTCGATGTCCGCCCAGGATTGCACGGTCTGATTGCTCTTGGTGGTCACGCCGTAGATGTCGCTGCTCAGATACGGCTGCGTGAAGCGCAGCTGCTTTTGCCGCTGGGCAAGAATGCCCACGGCGAACATGGCGACATCGCAGCGCGACTCCAGCAGGTCAGGTATCAGCCTGGGAAAGGAGGAGTCCACATACTGCACCCGCACGCCCAGGTCCTTGGCCAGCTCCACCGAGAGCTCCGCATCGATGCCCGTCAGCCTGCCTGTGCGCGCGTCACGGAACGTGATGCCGTAGTAGTCCGGCCATATGCACACGCGCAGGGCACCCGTGGCGGCAATCCGGTCCAGCACCTCGCCTGCCCCGGCACAACCGGACCATTGCACAAGACACAGCAGCAATCCGGCAGCGGCTGCCAGACGGGCCAGCACGCGCCGTTGAGGCGGTGCGCCGAAACAGGTCGATGATGGACGCATGGCGGGCTTTCAGGGGGTGTCGATCAGTTCGGTGAAGGACGGAGCCTGCCGGGTCAGCGCCAGGCGCAGCGCATCGAGCTCTTCGATGTTGTCCATGAAAGCGTCGACGATTCCGGGATCCAGGGCCTTGCCCCGTTCCGCCGCGATCATCTCCAGGGCCTGCTCCAGCCCGAACGCCGGCCGGTACACCCGGTCCATGGTGAGCGCGTCGAAGATATCGACGATGGAGGTGATGCGCGCCGACAGCGGGATGTCCTCGCCTGCCAATCCCTGCGGGTAGCCCTTGCCGTCGAAGCGTTCGTGGTGGCTTGCGGCGATCTCGGCGGCCATCTGGAACACGGGGATGCGCGACTGGCCCAGCAGGCGTGCGCCGATCTCGGCATGCCGGTTCATGACGAGGCGCTCCTGCGGACCCAGCGGCCCCCCCTTCTTGAGGATGGTGTCCGGGATGCCGACCTTGCCTATGTCATGCATCGGGGCCGCCTTGCGCAGCAGGCTGGCGAATTCGATGCGGCAGCCCAGGCGCAGGGCCAGGGCCTCCGACAGGTAGCCGATGCGGACGATGTGCGAGCCGGTATCGTCATCCTTGAGCTCTGCGGCCATGGCCAGGCGCAGCAGGGTCTCGTGGTGGGCACGTGTCACTTCCTTGAGAAGATCGTTGCGCTCGCGGTACATGCGGCCGAAGTCCTGGATGAGCAGCTCCATCTGCTCCACGGCTGCAGGATCGAAACGTCGCGATGGCTCCCTCGGGGTGCCGGTCTGGTACTGGGCCATCAGGCGATCCTCTGCAGGCTTTCGATCGTCTCCAGCAGCTTCAATGTGCTGAAGGGCTTGACCAGGTATTCGTCGGCTCCGGCGAGGATGCCCGCCTTGCGGTCTTCGGCACTGCCCCGGGCCGTCAGCAGGATGACCTGCGTATGCAGCAGCTCGTAGGAACTCTTGATGCGGCTGCAAACCTCCAGACCATTGATGGTGCCCGGCATCATGATGTCGAGCAGGACGATGTCGGGGCTGAGCCTCTGGGCCATCGTCCAGGCTTCATCGCCGTCACAAGCCTCTACGACTTCGAAGTCACGGAATTCCAGCGTCATGCGCAGCAGCTTGCGGATATCTGCATGGTCTTCGACGATGAGTACTTTTTGCATGGGGAGACCTTTCATGCCGAAACGGAAATTTGATCCGACATGTGAATCATAAATATCAATTTCATCAAATTTTATTGATTTTTTCTATCAGATCCACGCTGGGCAAGGTGATCCGGTGGGCGCAACCCATGCACGATCGCGACAAGTCGCAGGCAGTCAAATCGCGCTTGGGGGGCAGAAGGCGCAACTGAGCCGCCAGCCGGGCAGGTGGCCGCCCTGGGGCAGGTTCGTCGCAGACCTGCCGCTGCGCCTGTGCGCAGGGCCTGTTCCTAGGCCTCGTCCTTCCACAGTGCATCGAGGTCGGTGAAGCCCCATTTCGCAGGGTCTTCCCGGCTGACGATCTTCTCCGTGCACCCAGGCCGTGCCAGGTCAACGGTCTCCGGTGCCATCCGCATGCCGCTGGCCGTGGAATAGAACACCTTGACCTGCGGACAGGTCAGGGACTGGCGGCCAGGGTCGATGACCACCCCCAGCCTGCCCGTGGTCAGCCGCACCAGGGAGCCCACCGGATAGATGCCTATGCTTTTGACGAAGGCCTGGAAAACGGTCTTGTCGAAGTGGCCGGCACTCCATTCGGCCATCTTGTGCACCGCCTCCGCAGGATCCCAGCCGCGCTTGTAGGGGCGGTCCGAGGTGATGGCGTCGTAGACATCGCAGACCGCGCCCATCTTCGCGAACAGGCTGATGTCCTCGCCGCGCAGCCTGTGGGGGTAGCCCGTTCCATCCACCTTCTCGTGGTGGTGAAGGCACACGTCCAGCACGACCGGGTCATCGACGCCGCCGGCCTTGAGCAGCTCCAGGCCTCGCGCCGGATGCTCGCGGACCTCGGCAAACTCCCTGTCGGTCAGGCGCCCCGGCTTGTTCAGGATGGGGGCGGGGATCGCCATCTTTCCGATATCGTGCAGCAGGCCCGCATAGCCCGCCTCGCGCACCTGCTGCGGTGGCAGGTCGAGTTGGCGTGCCAGCACGATCATCAAGGCGCAGACCGCCACCGAGTGCATGTAGGTGTAGTCGTCGCTGTTCTTGAGCCTGACGATGCTGATCATGGCGCTGGGATTGCGGATGATCGAATCGGACACCTCGGCGACCACGTAGCGGGCCTCGTCCTGGTTGATCTCCCTGCCCATGCGCACCTCGCGGAACATGGCGGTGATCGCCTGCCTGGACTGGTGGCAGATGCGGGCGGCCCGCTTCACCTCCTCCTCGAAGGCAACGGGCCGCAACTCGCACTCCAACTCGGCCAGCTGCGAGATCTCGGACAGTTGGGCGTCGATCACGGTGTCCACCTGCTCGCGGGTGAAAGACGGCCCGCCTTGCGCAACATCCAGGCCCTTGGCGGTATCGATCCACACTTCCTGAATGGGGGACTGCAGGATCCTCGCCAGGTCGGCAGGGTCTTCCAGCTTGAAGCGGCTGCGCCAGAACGGGTGTTCCATCCAGCTGCCGCAGAGGCTTTCCAGAAACATGCCCAGCCGCAACTGGCGCACGCTGATTCGCTTGATCATGAACTCGGACCCCGCAACGGTTCACATGGATGCACCATCTTGCCGCCTTTTGCCTGCTTCGGTACGAATCCAGGTCAGAAGGCCGCCCATTCCTCATCCTTGAGCTGCGGCTGCGCACGGGCAGGCGACAGGCGTGGCGGCCTGGAGGGCTGCACTTGCCTGGGGGCCGTGGCCTGGGCCGTCGCGGCGCGCAGCCCGCCAGGCTGGCTTGCGCCATGCTCGGGATGCATCTTGAAGGTGGAGACGATCTGCGCCAGGGCGGCGGCCTGCTGCTCCAGGCTGCCTGCAGCGGCCGAGCTTTGCTCGACCAGCGCCGCATTCTGCTGCGTCATCTGGTCGAGCTGGCTCACCGCCTCGCCGACCTGACGGATGCCCACCGCCTGCTCGACCGATGCGCTGGAGATCTCGCTGATCATGGTGTCCACGCTGCGCACCTGCTCCACGATGCGGCCCATCTGCTCGCCGGCCCGGGTCGCCACCTCGGTGCCCTGCTCGACCTTTTGCAGGTTGGCGCCGATCAGCTCCTTGATCTCCTTGGCCGCCGTGCCCGAGCGCTGGGCCAGCGCGCGCACCTCGCTGGCGACCACCGCGAAGCCCCGGCCCTGCTCGCCGGCCCGCGCGGCCTCCACGGCCGCGTTGAGTGCCAGGATATTGGTCTGGAAGGCAATGGCGTCGATGACGTTGGTGATCTCGGCAATCTTGCGCGAGGCCTCCGAGATGTCCTGCATGGTATGCACCACCAGGGCCACGGACTTGCCCCCCTCGACAGCGGAGGCCGAGGCGGCCGAGGCCACCTTGTTGGCCTGCTGGGCCGTGTCTGCATTCGTGCGCACCGTGGCCGTGAGTTCCTCCATCGAGGCAGCCGTTTCCTCAAGGTTGCTGGCCTGCTGCTCGGTGCGCTGGCTCAGGTCCAGGCTGCCAGAGGCGATCTCGCTCGATCCCGTGGCAATGGAGTCGCTGCTCTGGCGTACACGGCCCATGATTTCGCGCAGCTTGTCGTTCATGCTGCTCATGGCGGAGAGCAACTGGGCTGGCTCGTCCCTGCCCTGCACCACGATGTTGGCCGTGAGGTCGCCGTGCGCCACGGTGTCCACCACCGAGACCGCCATGCGCAGGGGCTCGGTGATCGAGCGCGTGATCGCCCAGGCCAGCACGGTACCCAAGGCCACAGCCAATGCGGCCAGGCCACCGAGCAGGTACAGCGCCAGGTGGTAGTCCTTCTCGGCCTGCTCGGTGGCCTGGCGCCCGCCTTCCTGGTTCAGCGCGATGTCCTGGCCCACGACGTCCATGAGCTGGGCGAATGCCTGAGCGGTCGCTCCTGTGGCCAGGGCGCGCGCCTGGGCTGCCTGCTCGGGCCCCCCACTGGACAGCTCCACCATCTTGCGGTCAGCGACGCGGGCCGCATTCCACAGCACCAGCATCCTTTCATACAGCTGCCGCTCCTCGGGCGAGGACACCAGCTTTTCATAGACGGCCAGCTCCGACTCCAGGGTTTTTTGGGCCTGCAGCAGCAGGTCCTCCTGGGCGCGCTTGCTTTGCGCGTCCTCCTCGATCACGTGGCGAAGCCCTGCGCGGCGGGCTTCGTTGGCCTTAGCCCGGATCGAGGCCAGCACATTGGTGGAGGGCAGCCAGTTCGTGCCCAGGTCGTTGGCATTGAACTGGACCCGGGCGATCTGCAGGGAGCCGATACCCGCCACCATGCTCAACAAGAGCAAAAGCAGGGTAAAGGCAACGATGAGCCTTGTGCGGATGGACAGAAGTCGGAGGAACATGGGGGTCTCCTGGGAGGCGGTTGGAAAGATCTTCGATCAATATGATGTAAATGATTGTTTCCCTGGCTTAAACGCAGCTTAAGAAATCAAATTTATCAATTTAATTCTGTGTGGCCCTTGCCACCGAGATCCGGTTCCGCTGGAGCCGCCACGCAGTCCTCTTCCTCGGGCCTGACCAATCGCCGCAGCCCTTTGGCGCCGGGCGAAGCCTTCCGACTGACGTGCACGACAAAGCATCAGCGACCAAAGTTGTAACAGTAGGTTGTGTTCGTTGGTGCTCTCTGCTAAATTTTTATCAAATTCATCAAATAAATTTGATTGGAGTGATAAAAATGTCGCACACACTGAAAACCGAAACCACCAGGCAATGGCTCTCCTTCCGCGTGGACGATGAGGAGTTCGGCATCGACCTGCTGCAAGTGCAGGAGATCCGGTCCTATGAGTCGCCCATGCGCATTGCCAATGGCCCCGCCTACTTCAACGGCGTGCTGGAACTGCGCGGAGAGGTCATCCCCGTCATCGATCTGCGGCTCAGGCTGGGTCTGGCGCACAAGCAGTACGACGCCTGCACCGTGACCATCATGCTGCGCCTGCCTGGCGGAGTGACGGGCATGGTGGTGGAGGGGGTCACCGACGTGGTGACGCTCATGCCGCAGGACCTGCGGGCCGTGCCCGATATGGGCGGGGGCCTGGTCAATGACTGCCTTCTCGCCCTGGGCGTGCTCGATGAGCGCTCGCTGCTGCTCATCGATGCCCACCGGCTCTTGTCGCCGGCAACAGCAACAGCAGCCCTGCCGGACTGCGCTGCGATCTGAGCCACGTGCTCCGGCACGCCCCTTTCCCCGCCCGTACACCGCAATTTGCCCATCCCACTGGAGACGCGTCATGAATCCTCGCATCTGGACTGTCAAGACCAAACTTTCCGCGGCCTTCACTTGCCTGGCGCTTCTCACCATGGTGGTGTCCCTGCTGGCCCTGCAGGCGTTGAGCGAGGCAAATCAGAATCTTGTCCACTTCGTCGAAGGCATCAACGCCCGTGCGCACCTGGCAGAGAAGATTCGCACAGCCGTGGACCGCCGGGCGATCGCGGCGCGCAACCTGGTGCTGGTGTCCTCCCCTGAGGACCTGGCGGCGGAGAAGGAGGCGGTGACCTCCGCACAAGCCGACGTTCGCACCTCGCTGGCCGAACTCCAGGCCAAAATGGCTTCGAAGGATGTTGCGGCCGATGCACGTGATCTGGTTGCCAAAATTGCGGGCGTGGAGCAACGGTATGGACCGGTCGCTACCGACATCGTGTCCCTGGCTCTGCAAAACCAGAAGGAGGCAGCGATCCGCAAGATGAACGAAGAGTGCCGGCCCTTGTTGGCGCAGCTGATCGAGGCCACCCGCCAGTACAGTGAACTGACCCGCCTGCGTTCACAGCAGATGATCGAGGAGGCCGCGCAGGCCTACGCGCACCGCAGAAACATACTGATCGCCGCCAGCGTCATGGCCTTTGTCCTGGCTGTGCTGATGGGGCAACTGATAGCACGCGGCCTGACGCGCGCCCTGGGTGCGGAGCCGGCACAACTGGGCGACGTTGCGCAACAGATTGCCCAGGGCAATCTCAGCCCTGAATTGCTTCGCCACCAAGCCCCTGAAGGCAGCGTCCAGGCATCGCTCAATGCCATGCTCAAGAGTCTGGTCTCTGTCGTCCATGAAGTTCGCAACAATGCCGACGGGGTCGCCGGCGGCAGCACGGAAATCGCCAATGGCAATGCCGACTTGAGCCAGCGCACCGAACAGCAGGCCAGTGCCTTGCAGGAGACTGCAGCGTCGATGGAGCAGCTGTCGACCACCGTCAAGCAAAACGCGGACAACGCCAGGCAGGTCAATCAACTCGCCTTGGGAGCAAGCCAGGTGGCCACCAAGGGCGGCGGCTCTGTGCAGGAGGTCGTCAATGCGATGCAGGACATCAGCGAAAGCTCGCGCCAGATCGGCGAAATCGTGGGCGTGATCGACGGCATCGCGTTCCAGACCAACATCCTGGCGCTCAACGCCGCGGTCGAGGCGGCCCGCGCGGGCGAGCAGGGAAAAGGCTTTGCCGTGGTGGCCGGTGAGGTGCGCAACCTGGCGCAGCGCAGCGCGCAGGCAGCCCGGGAGATCAAGCAGCTCATCGCCACCAGTGCCACACGCGTCAAACAGGGGACCGAGCTGGCTGACCAAGCTGGCGCCACCATGGCGGAAGTGCTGCATTCCATCCAGCGCGTGACGGATCTCATGGGTGAGATCAGCAGCGCCAGTGATGAGCAAAGCGCGGGGGTGGCGCAGGTCGGCAAGGCCGTCAGCCAGATGGACCAGGTAACGCAGCAAAATGCGGCGCTGGTGGAGGAAAGCGCGGCGGCAGCGGCCAGCCTCAGAACGCAGGCACAGCAGCTGGTGCAGGCCGTGTCGATCTTCCAGCTGGGAGGCCATGCGGCACAGCCTGCCTCGACACCGCCGCTGTCGCAGCCGACGGTGCGGGCGCGCAATCCGGCACCCGCGAAAGCAGCGCTCCCCGCCCGCCAGGCTGCCCGGCCCGTGCTGCGCCCCGTGAGCCCTGCGCACAAGCAGGCGCAAGCGCAGGAGCAGGACGACTGGGTGTCGTTCTGATCAACGGCCCCTTGCGTGCGCCGGGGTGCGGGGCCGCCGCCATGCCGGGTCTGCCAGGGGCTGCAGGGCCCAAGTCCAGGGTCCGTGCAAGTTCTGATATTTTCAGCGCTGTTCCTGCGCAGGCAGCCCCCGGCTTTCGACACCCCCATTTCATGATTTCAAACTTCATTCCGTTGAACCCACAGCAACTGGACGCCGCCATCGTTGATCTCGACGGCACCATGGTCAACACCCTGGGCGACTTCGCCGAAGCCCTCAACCGCATGCTGGCGGACCTGCAACTGCCGGCCATCGCCCCGCAGGCCATCGAGAACATGGTGGGCAAGGGTTCGGAGCACCTGATCCGCTCGGTGCTGGCCCATGTGGGCGCGGCCGATGTGGATGCCATCTACGGCCAGGCCTGGCAGCGCTACGAGCACCACTACCTGCAGCTCAACGGCCAGTTCGCCGAGGTCTATCCGGGCGTGCTCGAAGGCCTGCAGGCCCTGCGCGCACGCGGCCTGCGGCTGGCCTGCCTGACCAACAAGCCGCTGTCCTTCGCGCAGCCGCTGCTGGCACAAAAGGGCCTGGCGCCGCTGTTCGAGCAGGTCTTCGGCGGGGACTCCTTCGAGCGCAAGAAGCCCGACCCGCTGCCCCTGCTCAAGACCTGCGAGGCCCTGGGCACCTCCCCCGCACGCACGCTGATGCTGGGCGACTCCAGCAACGACGCCCAGGCCGCGCGCGCCGCAGGCTGCCCCGTGGTGCTGGTCAGCTACGGCTACAACCACGGCCAGCCCGTGCGCCAGGTCGATGCCGACGGCTTTGTCGACGCGCTGACCGAGCTGGCCTGACCTGCCGGGGCTCGGTGCCGGTGTTGTTGAGAGAAGAATGAGGTTTGGCGGCGGTTAACGCACTTTGGTGGTGCGATTTATGTTTTTGCTAGAGTCGTCTGCTTTGCCATCCTGGCCGCGATCCGGCCACAGACAAGGAGGAAGCACGCCACATGCACGGACTGCACCTGACCGCCGATCTCTACCAATGCCAGGGCGACGCGCGCCACATGCTTGACGCCGACGCCATCGCCGCCCTGTGCCGCGCACAGACCGCGCAGGCCGGCCTGACCCTGGTGGAGGACCGCTGGGTCAAGTTCCCGGACTACCAGGGCCAGCCCGGCGGCGTCACCGGCACCGTGCTGCTGGCCGAATCGCACCTGGCCATACACACCTGGCCCGAGACCGGCTGCGTCACCGTCGATGTCTACGTCTGCAACTTCTCCGCCGACAACTCGGGCAAGGCCCGCGCGCTGATGGAGGGCGTGATCGCCGCCTACGCGCCGGGCCGCGTGGTGCGCCAGCACCTGATGCGCGGCGACATCGGTCCCGGCGCCCAGGCCACGGCGGCGGCCGATGAGGGCGATTGGGCGCTGGAGGCGCTCACGCCCCATGCGCGCTTTGGCTGGCGCGCCACGCGGCGCGAAACCGTGCAGACGCCCCATCAGGAACTGGAGCTGCTGCACACGCCGCAGTTCGGCAAGGTGCTGCGCCTGGATGGCCGCTTCATGACCTCCGAAGGCGAGGAATTCTTCTACCACGAGGCCCTGGTCCATC
This sequence comes from Delftia sp. ASV31, assembly GCF_016428765.1. Lineage (NCBI taxonomy): Bacteria > Pseudomonadati > Pseudomonadota > Betaproteobacteria > Burkholderiales > Comamonadaceae > Delftia > Delftia sp. ASV31. The sequence continues at coordinate 25,120 of NZ_JAELTK010000061.1, read as the reverse complement.
CCGCTGCCCTGGCCCACCCGGCGCCGCGCAAGGCGCTGATCCTGGGCGGTGGTGATGGCGGCGCGGCCGAGGAGCTGCTCAAGCACCCGTCCATGGAGCAGGTGGTGGTGGCCGAGCTGGACGAGGCCGTGGTCCAGGCTGCGCGCACGCACCTGCAGCAGGTGCACCGGGGCGTGTTCGATGACCCGCGCCTGCAACTGCGCATCGGCGATGGGATGGCCATGGTGGAGCGCACCGAGGAGCGTTTCGACCTCGCGCTCATGGACCTCACCGACCCCGACACGCCTGCCAGCGCGCTGTACTCCGACCAGGCCCTGGCGCGCATGAAGCGCGTGCTGGCGCCGGGCGGCGCCCTGGTGCTGCACCTGGGCAGCCCCGTCTTCCATGGCGAGCAGGTGGCGCGGCTGGTGGCCAGCCTGCGCGAGCGCTTTGCCATCGTGCGCTGCTACGGCCTGTACATCCCCCTGTACGGCGCCTACTGGGGCCTGGCCGTGGCCTCCGACACGCTGGACGCGGCGGCGCTGCCCCCCGCCCAGCTGCGCCAGCGCCTGGCCGAGCGCCGCCTGCCCGACCTGCGCTACTACAACGCCGAAGTGCACCCCGCACTGTTCGCGCTGCCCAACTATTACCGCGACCTGGTGCAGCCCGCGCCCCTGGCGGCGCTGCCCGCGCGCGCGGTCCGCGTTGCCTGAGCCCAGCCCGTTCTGGCAACGGTCCGAGCCCGGCCCGCCCTGGCCGGGCTGCGGTGGCAACTGCGTGCCCGGCAGGGCAAATTTGACACAGTGCTGCAATCTGGTGGCAAGTCTGCTGTAATGAAAAACGGCGGGAAGGCCTGTGCGCCCGCCATTTTTTCGGCCTCCCTGGTAAGTATTTCCGGGATATTGCGTGCTTGCAAGAACCATATCAACAGATAAGCGCCAGACGCCCTGTATCAAAATGACTGCTTCCCTTTCAAAAACAAGAATATCCGCGTCCAAATTCCATGATGATTCCTTGCTGCGGATTTGGAATTGGGCTTTGTTGGCGGGACTGGTATTGAGTTTCCCCCTGAGCTTTGTATTGCCGCAAAGCCTGAGCTGGGAAAATGGATTCCTGGAGAATATCCAGGCCGTGACCCTGCTGCTGGGCATGGTGGCGGCCCTGGTTGCGGCGCGGCGGCAAAAGGGCTCCCTTGCAGCGCCCCTGTGGTGGATCGCCTCCCTGTTCTGGCTGGCCTTTCTGGGGCGTGAACTGGCCTGGGGCGCGGCTTTCCTGCCCAGCCTGGAGGCTGGCAAGTGGGGGCCGGTGATCAGCTCCCAGGCGCTGTGGTACCGGCCCGCCGTCAAATGGGTGGTGGGGGCCATGCTGCTGCTGTGCTGCTATTGGTTTGTGCGCCATGGTGTCTGGAACAAAGTCATCAAGCGCCTGGTGCGCGAAAATGCGCTGCCGATATTCAGCCTGGCGATATTTGTCGCGGCCATGGTGATCTCCACCAATGCGGAAGGTCATGGCTTCATTGTCCTGCAGCAATGGTTTGATTATCAGGTGATCGTGCTGGAGGAGCTGGTGGAGACCTTTGGCTATATGGCACTGTGGCTGGCGCAGTGGGCGCTGGTCAGGTATGTTGCTGGCTGGCGGGAAGATATTTGAGCCGATATTGATCAAACCGGCCGCCTGCATATTCCCGGTGTAATGGGGCAGATTCAGGGGCCGGTAAGTCGCCAGTAAGACGCAATCGAGGAGCATGGCCGTTTTCCCCGCAGGTTTGCCGCTCTCGCGGCGGACCGACGGAGCCTGAAACGACAGAACGTGCCATCGCAATGCAAGCCTCCATCTACCAGGACGTGATAGGTATCCAGGCGGCGGGCCAGGCGTATTCCCTGGGTTCGCGCTTCCAAGAATGCAGCCAGCACCGTGCCGTGCGGCTGGAGACGATCTTCGAGCTGGTCATCCTCAAGTTCCGCGAGGACCTGCTGCAGGCGCTGGCCGAGGAGCCGCCAGGCCCCGCACGCCACCTGCGCGCCTATATCCGCTGCGTCTGCGACCATGCCCTGTCCCGCCAGCGCGGCCAGAAGACGGCCGCACAGTTGCTGACCCGCGCAAGATTCCAGAACATATGGTTTGATTTCGTGGACGCTGCCTGCGCCGACGATCTGGTGTCCGAGGACATTGCCCTGCAATGCCGCGCCATGGTCGAGGACCTGTGGGTCATCCATGTGCTGGTCGAGCCCATGGCGCCGCAGCGCATCACCGGGATCAGGGAGCATTTGCTGTCCCTGTGCGGCAACGACGGAAACCATGAATCGCATCGCATTAATTGAGGACCATGCCAGGCTGGCCACGCTGGTCAGCCGCTCGCTGGCCAACTCCGGCATAGAGACCGATGTCTTCCACCAGATCTCCACGGCCTGGCTGGCCCTGCAGGACATCGACTACGGCGTGATCGTCATCGACCGCGGCCTGCCCGATGGCGACGGCCTGCAACTGGTGCAGCGCCTGCGCGCCGCGGGCCGCTCCACGCCCTGCCTGATGCTCACGGCCCGTGACGCACTCAGCGACCGCGTGGGCGGCCTGGAGGCCGGTGCCGACGACTACCTGACCAAGCCCTTTCCCATGGAAGAACTGATTGCCCGCGTGCGCGCCCTGCTGCGCCGCCCGGCCCTGGTGCAGGAGCTGGCGCCGCAGCTGGGCGACATCAGCATCAGCCCGCAGCAGGCCTGCATGCACTGCGCGGGCTCGGCCATCGCGCTGCCGCCGGCGGAGCTGCAGATCATGCTCAGCCTGGTGCGCAAGGCCGGCGCCACGGTGCGCCGCTCCACGCTGGAGGCGGCGGCCTGGGGCATGAGCAGCGTGGTCACGCCCAACGCCCTCGATGTGGCCCTGCACCGGCTGCGCCGCAAGCTGGCCGCGGCCGGCTCGTGCATGGAAATCGTCAACATCCGGGGTCAGGGCTATGCGCTTCGCGAACCTTTGCTGGCCCGGTAGCCTGCGCTCGCGGCTGCTGGCCGTCTATGGGTTGAGCATGGTGTTCAGCGCGCTGCTGGTCGGCGCGCTGGTGATCCTCGTCGCCAAGCCCTTCGACAGCTACGCGCTGCAGCGCGGCATGGGGCATGCGGCCGAGAAGCTGGCCGAGTGGGTGAGCTTCGATGCCAAGGGCGTGCCCCAGGGTTTCAGCGAGCGCGAACTCAAGGCCTGGATGCTGACCAGCCTGGGCGAGGAAATGCAGCTGCGCATCACCGACGCCCGCGGCCGCGTGGTCTTCGCCCCCAACGGCGAAATGCAGCCGCTGACGCAGACCGGCCAGGGCTTCGACCCCGAGCTCAAGGCCTTTGCCTACGAGCGCGGCGGCGTGGTCATGCGCGCGGGCACGGCCACGCTGGTCCACGACGGCACGACGTGGCACGTGCAGATAGCCGTCAGCGACCGCATGGTGGACTGGCTGCGCGAATCGGTGGGCCTGCCCGCGCTGTGGCGCGGCATGGTGGCCATCGGCGTGGTCTTCCTGGTCGTGTTCCTGTTCTCCACGCACCGCACGCTGCAGCGCATGCTCAGGCCGCTGGGCGTGGCCGCGCAGGATGCGCAGCGCATCACCCCGCAGACGCTGGGCACGCGCCTGCAGCCCAAGGATCTGCCGCGCGAGTTCGCGCCCCTGGTCGAGGCCTTCAACCATGTGCTGGACCGGCTGCAGGCCGGCTTCAGGAACCAGCAGGAATTCCTGTCCATGGCCGCGCATGAGCTCAAGACGCCTCTGGCCCTGATGCGCGTGCAGATCGAGCTGGAGCCCGAGGACCGGCGCAGCCCCGAGCTGCTCAAGGACGTGGACCACATGGCGCGCCAGGTCCAGCAGCTGCTGCACCTGGCCGAGGTCTGCGAACACCAGCGCTACCGCATGGAAGACATTGCGCCGGCCGACATCATTGGCGAGGTCTGCGACTTCATGGCCCGCGCCTCCGAAAAATGCGGCGTGCACATCCACTGCGAGGTCAAGGACGATGCCCTTGCCTGGCGTGCCGACCGGGGCGCGCTCTTCGTGCTGCTCAAGAACCTGATCGAGAACGCCGTGCAGCACAGCCCGCAGGGCGCCACCGTCACCGTGAAGGCCTGCGGCCTGGGCTTTTCGGTGCTGGACCAGGGCCGTGGCGTGCCGCCCGAGGACCTGCCGCGCATCTTCGAGCGCTTTTGGCGCAGCAGCGAGCGGCGCGACCTGGGTGCGGGCCTGGGCCTGCCCATCTGCCTGGAGATTGCGCGCGCCCACGGCTGGACGCTCACGGCCCTGCCCGGTGCCACGGGACTGGAGATCCAGGCGCGCTTTGCCGGGCCGGTGCAGGAGCCCGCGCAGCCGTTCAACCGCCCAGCAATGCCTTCTTGAGCTGCTCGTCGGCCGGGTGCGGGCCCAGCCAGATGCCCAGCAGCGCCTGGAAGAACTCGGGCTCCTGGAAGGGCGCGCCCTGGGCCTGGCCCTTGACGAAGACCTGGGCACCCTGGCCCGGCACCCAGTCCACCGAGAAGTTCTCGCCCGGCAGCAGCTTCTTGTGCTGCGTGAAGATGTCGCTCATGCGCAGCACGCCGGGCACCAGGCGCGAGAAGCGCGCGCGCTCCATGTTGTCCTCGATGCCGCGCGCGAACAGCTTGCCCAGCTCGGCCGAATCGATCTCGCGCAGCATGGTCACGCTCACGCGCTTGGGGCCGGGCAGGGCCGCGATCTCCTGCAGGCTGGCGGCCGGCTTTTCCAGGTACAGGCCCGCCGTGTAGACCTTGAAGATGGCCTTGTAGCGAATGCCCGCGCCGTTGAGCTGCAGCGTCTGACCGCCCACCCCCGCCTGGGCTGGATAGGCCACGCCCGCGACGGTGCGCGGCGGCTCCTGGGCTGTGGCGGCCAGCGGCATCGCCAGCGCCATGGCCAGGGCGGCTGTCTTCATCCAGCGGGGCAAGGCGGTCATGGTGTCTCCTGCGGGGGGGCGGGCTGTGGCCCGGTTGCGGTTTGTTACGTCCGGGCGACATGTTGTGGGGATCGGGTGGGGGTGGCAACAGGGTTTTCGCGGGCCGATGGCGGGTGGCTATCATCCTGCTCGGTCCGCTGTTCTTGTCGTGGGTGTATGCCCACGGCTCTGCGGTTATGGGCGGGATGGGGCTACCCGCAAGGGCGTCCGCACGTCGCAATGCGTGTTCTTAACATCCCGTCCACCTGTCTGTGCGTTGCACCGCTGATTCTGTTTGCAAGCCCCTGTCGGGGCGTTTCTTTTCGAGGCCGGGTTTCGGCCCGGCGGCCGACTCACTTTCTTGTCTCGCTACAAGAAAGTGAGCAAAGAAAAGCGCCCGAATGTCCGCGACCCCTTCGCTTCGCTGCGGGGCAACCTGCGCCGTGGCGGTTGCGGGGTTCGCCGTGAAACTCACTTCGCGCTGCGCGCTACGTTCAAACAATCACGGCGAGTCAGATGACGAAGCAGTCCTGTCCTTCGGCAGGACTGCAACCCCGCAACCACCACGGCGCAGGCGCTGACATACGGGGAGTTGGCCCGGGCCTTCGCTGCGCTCGGCCTGGGGCTTCGGGGCGCTTGCCTTCTTGAAAGCCTCTATCATTGCGGCAGCCCCCTGTTCAGGGGCTGGTGCGTAAGAACACCCAACCATTGAGCGGTGCGGCCTCCCCGTTAAGGAGGCCTTGTCACGTCTGATTTCCGGAGCGTGGGCGCAAGCCTGCGTCCCTGCGGTTTCGGGCGGGATGGGGCTACCCGTAAGGGCGTCCGCGCGTCTCAGTGCGTGTTCTTAACATCCCGTCCACCTGTCTGTGCGTAAGAACACAGTCTCGTGGCTTCGTCCTACTGAGGAGTACGAAACCATGCATGGCATTTCTTCTTTTGCCTTCCCCTCCACCTATCAAGCGCCTCACTCTGGCGCGTCTGCCGTGGGAGGGGTTGCGCCATGAGTACCGCTTCCACAACCCTGACCCAGCCCACGCCGCAGCAGTTGAGCCATGCCGTGACCGAGATCGGCCGGCTGACGCTGCAAGGCAGCAGCGAGGTGTATTCGCTGGGCCAGCTGGCGCTGGCCTGGCTGGAGCGGCCCGAGGGCCATCGCAATCTGGAGGTGGTGGCCAATGCGCTGCAGGCCATTTGCGGGGCTGCGCAGCGGATGGAGGAGCTGGTGGAGGACGAGGTGAGCTACGTGCATTGCCTGCAGGAGGATCCGGCGTATCTGCGGCGGATGGCTGCGGCTTCGGCGGCGTTTGAGCGCTGATTCTCTTTGCAAGCCCTGTCGGGCCTTCGCTTCGCTTGGCCTGAGGCTTCAGCCCAGGACGTTCTTCAGCAGCGTCTTTTCCTGCTCCGTGAGGGCGGCGATGCATTCGTCGCCCAGGGCCTGCAGCAGCCGGGTGCTGTCGGCGTTGGCGATGTCCAGGCCCAGGCGCTTTTGCTGGGCTGCGGGCTGCGTGAAGTTCAGGCGCAGGTAGCTGCTGGTGCCCAGTTCCTGGCGGGCCGCCTTGACGGCCTGGACCTCCTGGGCGGCCATGACCAGGTCCAGCAGGGGCTTGACCAGGGTCAGCCCGCGCCGGGGCATGGCCACGGGGTCCTGGCCCTGCTGGGGGTTGGCGGTGCCTATGCTGATCATCACGATGTCGGCCGCCGGCCCCCAGAGCTGGCGTGCGGCCTGCAGGGCCAGCAGGTCGGGCGCGTTGGCGGCGAGTCCGCCGTCCACGAAGACATGGCCTGCTGCGGCGTGCGCGGGAAAGTAGGTGGGGGCGGCCGATGAGGCCAGCATGGCGTCCATCAGCGTCAGGCCCAGCCGGTCCCTGTCGGGCAGGGCGCCGCTGGCCAGCACGTGCAGCTGCGATGAATTCCAGTTCACGGCGGGCAGCAGCAGCGGCACCTGCAGTTGCCCCAGGGCGGACTGCTCCGCTTGCGGCATGGCCTCCTTGATCGCTGCGCGCAGCGGGGCGCTGTCATAGAGCGCCTTGCCCATGGCCTGGCGCAGGCCGGGCAGCCATTTGGAGGGAAAGATGGCGGGGCCATGGTCCAGCAGCAGCTGCTTGATGCGCGCGGGCTGGCAGCCGCTGGCCAGGGCGGTGGCGATGATGGCGCCGATGGAGGTGCCGGCGAACAGGTCCACTTTCTCCAGCAGGTCGCCGTTGCCGAATTCGCGGTGGATGCGCTCCAGCACATGGGCGCTGAACAGGCCGCGATAGCCGCCGCCCGACAGGCTCAGGACGACCCGGCGCCGGCGCAGGCCCTGGCGCACCGCGCTGGACAGGGGCGGTACGTCGAAGTCCATCACAGCGCGTGCACGGCAACGCCCCGGGCGGCGGCCTGCGCCAGGTAGAGGTTGGCGGGCTCGGTGTAGCAGACCTTGAGCAGGTCGGCCGTGGCGATGAGCAGCCGCAGGTCCTGCGCCAGGGGCGCCGTGCCCTGCGGGCCCTGGCTGTCCAGCGGCGCGAAGTTGCGCCATTCGATGAAGCGCTCCAGCACCTTGTTGTCCACGCTGGTCAGCATGGAGGCGCCTTCGGCCCGCAGGTTGGCATACAGCGCATCGAGCAGGGAGAACCATTCGTTGCGGTCACGCAGGTCGTGGAATGCCTCGGCCACGGCCGCCTTGGCGATGGCCATGGACAGGTCGCTGACGATGCAGTCCAGCGGCCGGATGGTGGAGAACCACTCCAGGGTTGCGGGTTCCTGGTTCGCCATCCACAGCAGGCAGCGCGGGCCCAGCAGGTAGCGGCTCATGGCGCGCGCCGGGCGGGTACGTCGATATCGCCGCGCGCCCCGGACATCTGCGCAGCGGACAGATCCATGGCCTGGCGCGGCAGTGGCAGCGATCTGCAGATGTCGGCCACCGTGCGGGGGGCGCGCTCGTTGGCGGACAGGGCCACCATGTGCTCCTCGCTGACGATCACGTAGCGCTTGCGGCCCTGGGAGATGAGGGCCACCCCGTCGTGATCGGCCTGTTTGAGCACCGCGCCGTACTGCGCCTTGAAGACCGAGATCGGCATGGGCGTGGTGTTGCGCGGCATGGCCGATCCGACCTGATGGCTCAGGTCCCGCAGGGCGCGGTTCAGCGGGTCGCGTTCGCCCTCGGGCAAGGCAGCGTCGGTGCGGGCGGAGAAATGGGACGGCATGGTCGACCTTTCTGGTCAGGTTGTGCTGCCATTGTTGGTCAGACTGACCAGGGTGTCAATTGTGGCCATGGCAGGCCCCTGCGGCGCCCCCGCAAGGCGCCGGTCCGCACTTGTACCCAGCCGCGTCTGCGCTACACTTGCCCGCTATGTTCATTCATCGCATGTTCATTGCAGGTTGTGGAGACCGGGGAGCCTGGCCCTGGCGCAAGCCTGTCCAACTGAACAGCTGAAGCACCCGGGGCGCGACCCGGCGTGCACCCGAGGCCCCACGGGCCAATCGAATGAATCGGCGCAATCCATACGCAGCCCGCACCCACACCAGGTCTGCCAGCGCCACGCAATCCGGAGTCTTTCCCCGTGATCACCGAACTCGAATTCAAGAGCCTTGCTGCGCAGGGCTACAACCGCATCCCTCTGATGGTCGAGGCGTTTGCGGACCTCGAAACCCCCCTGTCCCTCTACCTCAAGCTGGCCCATGCGGGCGGTGACGGCAAGCACAGCTTTTTGCTGGAGTCCGTGGTGGGCGGCGAGCGCTTCGGGCGCTACAGCTTCATCGGCCTGCCTGCACGCACGCTGCTGCGCGCCAGCGGCTTCGGCGAGGCGGCATGCACCGAGGTGGTGACCGATGGCCAGGTGGTGGAGACGGCCAAGGGCAATCCGCTGGATTTCATCGCTGCCTACCAAAAGCGCTTCAAGGTGGCACTGCGCCCGGGGCTGCCGCGTTTTTGCGGCGGGCTGGCCGGCTACTTCGGCTACGACGCCGTGCGCTACATCGAGAAGAAGCTGGAAGATTCCTGCCCGCCCGATACGCTCAACTGCCCCGACATCCTGCTGCTGCAGTGCGAGGAAGTGGCGGTGATCGACAACCTGTCGGGCAAGCTGTACCTGATCGTCTATGCCAACCCCGGCGAGAGCGAGGCCTATACGCGCGCCAAGAAGCGGCTGCGGCAGTTGAAGGATCTGCTGCGCTACTCGGTCAGCGCGCCGCAGATCAAGGCCGGCGAGAGCCATCCGGCCCAGCGCAGCTTTGCCAAGGAAGACTACCTGGCGGCCGTGGAGAAGGCCAAGGAGCTGATCGCCGCGGGCGACTTCATGCAGGTGCAGGTGGGCCAGCGCATCCACAAGCGCTTCACGGCCAGCCCCTTGAGCCTGTACCGCGCGCTGCGATCGCTCAATCCCAGCCCCTACATGTACTACTACCACCTGGGCGATTTCCATGTGGTGGGCGCCAGCCCCGAGATCCTGGTGCGCCAGGAGAACACGGACGAGGGCCAGAAGGTCACCATCCGCCCGCTGGCCGGCACGCGCCCGCGCGGCGCCACGCCCGAGGCCGACAAGGCCACCGAAAAGGAACTGGTGGCCGACCCCAAGGAACGCGCCGAGCACGTGATGCTGATCGACCTGGCGCGCAACGACATCGGCCGCATCGCCAAGACGGGCAGCGTCAAGGTGACCGAGGCCTTTGCCGTGGAGCGCTACAGCCACGTGATGCACATCGTCAGCAACGTGGAGGGCGTCCTGCGCGAGGGCATGGACAACATGGACGTGTTCAAGGCCACCTTCCCGGCCGGCACGCTGACGGGCGCGCCCAAGGTGCATGCCATGGAGGTCATCGACCAGCTGGAGCCCACCAAGCGCGGCATCTACGGCGGCGCCTGCGGCTACCTGAGCTTTGCGGGCGACATGGACCTGGCGATTGCCATCCGCACGGGCGTGATCAAGGACGGCACGCTCTACGTGCAGGCCGCCGCCGGCGTGGTGGCCGATTCCGTGCCCGAGATGGAATGGAAAGAGACCGAGCACAAGGCCCGCGCACTGATGCGCGCGGCCGAGCTGGTGGAGGAAGGACTGGAATGAGCACGGACCGCGCCAAGCAGGCCATCGACCTGGTGCAGCACTGCACCGACATGCTGGATGTGCGCCGCAATGTGGATGCGCTGGACGATGTGCTGGTGCCGCTGCTGGTCACGCGCATGGGCTACATGCAGCAGGCCGCGCGCATCAAGGCCGATGCGGCCCAGGTGCGCGACGAGGGCCGCATCGAGGCCATCGTGCGCCGCGTGCGCGAGCGCACGGCCGCCGAGGGCGGCCAGCCCGACATGATGGAGGCGGTGTACCGCCACCTCATGGAGGAATGCATTGCCTACGAGCACCGCGAGTTCGCGCGGCTGCGCGAAGGCGGTGCGCAGGACGATCGTTCCTAGGGCCTGTTCCCACTCATGCGGGGATCGCGTTGCCCGGCAGCCAGCGCAGCGCATGGCGCGCTGCCACCCATTCCTCGTTCGTGGGCTCCACGCCCACGGTGACGGCGCTGCCGGTGGCCGAGATCACGGCCGCATCGCGCGCATTGGCCTCGGCGTCCAGCCGCAGGCCCAGAAAACCCAGGCCCTCGCACACGCGCCGCCGTATCTCGGCGCTGTGCTCGCCCACGCCTGCGGTGAACACCAGCAGGTCCAGGCCGCCCAGCACGGCGACCAGGGCGCCGATCTCGCGCACGATGCGCCGCACGTACAGGGCCAGCGCATCGCGCGCGCGCTCGGCCTGGGCATCTGCGCCCGACTCCAGCGGCAGCAGCACGCGCGGCTCGGACGAGGTGCCCGAGACGCCCAGCAGGCCGGACTCGTGGTACAGGATGCGGCCCACTTCCTGCAGGCTGAGCTTTTCGATTTCCATCAGGTAGATCACGGCGCCGGGGTCCAGCGCGCCGGTGCGCGTGCCCATCATCAGGCCGTCCAGCGCAGAGAACCCCATGGTCGTCGCCACGCTGTGCAGGCCCTGCATGGCGCACAGGCTGGCGCCGCTGCCCAGGTGGGCCACCAGGGTGCGCCCGCGTGCCAGGTCGCCATGGCGCTCGGGCAGGGCGGTGGCCATGTATTCGTAGGACAGGCCGTGGAAGCCGTAGCGGCGCAGCCCGCGCTCCCAGGCCGCGTGCGGCAGGGGCAGCAGTTGCTCGACCTTGGGCAGCGTGTGGTGGAAGGCGGTGTCGAAGCAGGCCACCTGCACCAGTTCGGGCCGCTCGCGCAGCAGGATGTCCATGGCCTCCAGCGCAAAGGGCTGGTGCAGCGGCGCCAGCGGGATGAAGGCCTTGAGATCGGCCAGCACGCCGGCATCGACGCGCACGGGCTCGAAGTAGCGGCTGCCGCCGTGCACCACGCGGTGGGCGACGGCGGCCACGCGGGCGCCGTCCAGCTGCGCCAGGCGCGCGGTGATGCGCTCGCGGATCAGCTGCAGCGCGGCGCGGTAGGGGTGGGCGGCATCCAGGGCAATGGCAAAGGGCGGCACGCCGCTCTCGCCGAAGTCGGGCGCGGGCCCGCCTATGCCCTGGACCTTGCCGTTCCACAGCGGCTTGCGCGGCAGCGGGCGCTGGGCACCGTCGAAGACGGCGAACTTGATGCTGGACGAGCCGCAGTTGAGCACCACGACCAGTTCGCGGGCGGCAGGGGAGGCGGTGTGGGCAGGGATCATGGCGGGGAGTTCCGGTAGCGGTGGGCCAGCAGCAAGGCGATGGCGCAGGAGGCGATGCGCGAGGCGCGGCTGTCGGCGCGGCTGGTCAGGATCACGGGCACCTTGGCGCCCATGACGATGCCGGCGCTGGCCGCCTCGCCCATGTACATGAGCTGCTTGGCCAGCATGTTGCCGCTTTCCAGGTCGGGCACGACCAGGATGTCGGCCTGGCCCGCCACGGGCGAATCGATGCCCTTGGTGCGCGCGGCGGCCATGGACACGGCGTTGTCGAAGGCCAGCGGCCCGTCGAGCACGCCGCCTTCGATCTGGCCCCGGTCGGCCATCTTGCACAGCGCGGCGGCGTCCAGCGTGGCCGGCATGTGCGGGCTCACGGTCTCCACGGCGGCCAGGATGGCGACCTTGGGCTCGGGCACGCCGATGGCATGGGCCAGGGCGATGGCGTTGCGCACGATGTCGGCCTTTTGCTGCAGGTCGGGCGCGAGGTTGATGGCCGCGTCGGTGACGATGAAGGGGCGCGGATAGTGCGGCGTCTGCAGCACGAAGCAGTGGCTGACGCGGCGCTTGGTGCGCAGGCCGGCGGCGGCGGCCACGACCTCGGCCATGAGCTCGTCCGTGTGCAGGCTGCCTTTCATGATGGCCTCGACCTCGCCGCAGGCGGCCAGCTCGGCGCCGCGCGTGGCGGCGGCGTGGCTGTGCGGCACGTCCTCGATGCGCAGGCCGCCCAGGTCCAGCCCGTGCTCGGCCGCCACGGCCTCCAGCCGCGCGCGCGGGGCCACCAGCACGGGGTCGATCAGGCCTTCGCGGCGCGCGTCCAGCGCGGCCGAGAGGCTGGGCTCGTCGCAGGGATGGACCACGGCCACGCGGATGGGCGGCAGGCCGGCCACATGGGCCAGCAGGCGCTGCAGGCCGTCGCGTCCACCGGCTTCCAGGCGGATCTCGGGCAGGCTGGTGCGCTGGCGCTCGATGTGGCGCGCAGGCGCATGCACGGTGGCCTGGCCCTCGATCACGGCGGCGCCATGCTGGTTGGTGCAGGCCACGGCCAGCGTGACCTGGCGCTGCTCGGCCTGCTTGGCCAGCACCTCCACGCGCACGGTCAGCCGGTCGCCTGCGGCAAGCGGCGCCAGAAAGCGCAGCGTCTGGCCGACCAGGGTGGTGCCTGTGCCGGGCAGGCGCGTGCCCAGCACCGAGGCCAGCAGCATGCCGCCCCACATGCCGTGGGCGATCAGGGCCGTGTCGTCATCGTCGGCGCCGGCAACCGTGCCGGCACCGGCACCGGCAGCGGCACCGGCAGCGGCACCAGCGCCGTCGGCCACGGCCGCGCCCGACAGGGCGGCAAAGAGGCGCAGGTCCTGGGTGCTCAGCGTGCGTTCCAGGCTGGCGCTGTCGCCCACGTCCAGCTCGTCAAAGCTGTGGTTGCGCAGCAGGGCCAGGTCTTCGGGCGGCAGGGCCGCATCGGAATCGGGGGAGAGGTTCATCGCTTTTTCCGGGGGCTGGGGTGTGCGCGGCTGGCCTGGGCGCGTGCGGGGCGCTTGGCGGCAGGCGTGGAGTCGGGAACAGGTGCGGGCTCGGGTGCCGGTTCAGGAGCTGCAGCAGGAGCGGCCACGGGAGCCGCAACAGGAGCGGTCAGAGGAGCTGCCGAAGGTGCCGTCACGGGTGCCGTCACAGGAACCGTCACAGGTGCGGGTTCAGGCTCGGCCGCCGAGGCTGGCGCGATGGCCGGGTGCCGCTCGGCCTGCTCTTTCGCCTGCCTGGACTCGGCCGCCTCCAGCGCCTGCACGAAATGCCCCATGGCCTGCAGCAGGCGCTGGTGCTCGGCATCGCTGAGGTTGCCGCCCTGGTTGGCCAGCTCGTCCACCGTGGTCATGCCCCAGCGGATGTCGGCGGCGGGCGAGGCGGCCAGCAACCGGGGGATGGCGGCCATGGCGGCGTCGGGCTCGCGCTGCATCAGCAGGGCCTGGCGGCGCACGATGCGGCGGAACTGCGCCATGTCGGGCGGCACGCCGCCCAGGTGGTCCTGCAGCAGCCGCCAGGCGTGGCGGAAGTGGCGTTCATCGGCCTCGCCGCGTGCGCGCAGCACGTGGAACAGGGCGCGGATGACGGCCTCGTACAGCCCGCCCTGTGCCACGCTTTCGTGCAGCCGCGCCAGCTCCTGGCGCATGTACTGGCAGTGCTCGGGCGATTCGCCGGGGTGCGGGCGCGGCGGGCCGTCGTCCTGCCGGCTCTGGCCGGCCAGGGCCTGGACCAGGGGCGAGCCATAGATGGCGTGGAACAGCCGCGCCTGCATGGCATCGCGCTGGTCGCGGTAGGTGTCGAGCAGATGCACCACGGCCTGCGACATGGCCTGCTGCGCCTTCAGGAAGGGGTTGTCGGGCTCGACGGGGTGGCGGTCCTCGCGCGCATGCTCGGCGGCCTGGGCCACGACGGGTGCCAGCGGGTGCGAGTCCGACCAGCATTCATAGCCCACGCGCAGCGGGTGCATGGCCTGCAGCCAGCGCGCAGACAGCGGCGTGGACAGCGCCTGCACCCAGGGCTGCACGGTGTTGCGGTACAGGGCCAGGTTGATTTCGGAGACGCGCGCGGCAGCGGCGAAATGGCGCTCGCTTTCGGGGTCGGGCCGGACGATGGAGCGCACCTCGGCCAGGTCGCTGCGGCGGATCTTCATCAGGTAGGCGTCGTCGGTCAGGTCCTGTGCCGGCACACCGGCCGGGCGGTCGGCGATCTCGGCGCGGTAGATGCCGGCGGGCAGCAGGTCGATGATGTCGATGTGCGCCGCGAACTCGCGGTGCTCCTTGCGGCCCACGGCGCCCGAGACAAAGATGCCCAGGTGGCCGATGCTGTCATGCGTGGCGAAGACGATGGTCTGGTCGTGGGCGGCAATGTCCTCGTCGTCGCGGTACAGGTCGGTGATCCAGCCCAGGGCCTGGCCCGGCGGCGTGATGTTGTCGCCATGCGAGCAGAACACCACGATGGGCGAGCGGATGTTGCGCAGGTCGATGCGCACGCCGTCCGAGGTCGTCAGCTCGGCCGTGGCCAGCCGGTTGCCGATGAACAGGTTGTCCACGATGTACTGCATCTCGCGGCCTTCCAGGAAGACATAGCCGCCCCAGTACTTCTCGAAGCCCAGGTAGCGCGGCCCCTCGGTGTCCACGTCGGCATAGACCTGGTACTGCTTTTCCCACAGCGTGTTGGCGGGGTTGAGGTTCTCGAAGTTCTGCACCAGCCATGCGCCGTCGAAGCGGCCCGCGCCCAGGTCGCTGGTCAGCGCCGTCATCCAGCTGCCGCCCATGAGGCCGCCGCCATAGCGCATGGGGTTGTCGCCGGCCCAGTACGACAGCGGCGCGCCGGCCACGATGATGGGGCCGAACAGCTCGGGCCAGACGGCGGCCGTCATGAGGATCTGCCAGCCGGCCTGGCAGTTGCCGATGACGGCGGGCTTTCCCCGGCTCTCGGGGTGCAGCTCGGCGACCTTGCGCACGAACTGGGCCTCGGCGCGCATCACGTCCTCGACGGTCTGGCCGGGCACGGGGTCGGGCAGGAAGCCCACGAAGTAGCAGGGATGGCCGGCCTTGAGCGCGGCGCCGATCTCGCTGTCGGGCTTGAAGCCGCCGATGCCGGGGCCGTGGCCCGCGCGCGGATCGACGACGATGAAGGGGCGCTTGGCCGGGTCGATGACCGTGCCCTCCATGGGCGCGATGCGTGCCAGGCCGTAGTTGACGGGGCGCGGCAGGTCCAGGCCCGACATCACGATCTCGGCCCGGAAGCTCAGCACATTGGGCACTTCCTCGGCCAGATGCTCGCGGTACTGGTTGCCGCGCTGGCGCCGGATGTCGGCATACAGCAGCGAGCGCTGCCAGGCATCGGTGGCGTATTGCGCGGCTGCCTGCGACAGCTTCATCGGATCGCCCCACATCCCTCCCACGTCCACGGTGCCGTGGCTCTGCAGGTTCTCGTTCATCTGGCCCACTCCTTTACCGGCATGTCATGCCCTGCTCTTAGATTGCGTGTGATTGCTTGTGGCTGGGTGCGGATGGCCGCCCCGCGCCCATGCGGCCCCGAACCTGCGGGACCGCATGGCGGCTTCCTTGGGGCCCGTCAGCCCTGGGCTGTGGTGTCGCGGGCCGTTTCGGCGGCGGCTGCCGCAATGGGCTGCTGCGCCGCATGGGCGGGCTGGGCCACGGACTGCACGGCCGAGGTCCAGCGGGCGAGCAGGTCGCTCCACGGCACGGCGGTGTCGGCTGCGCCCTGGGTGCTGTTGCCCAGCGTGGCTGCCACCTGTTGCTGCCAGTCGTGCACGGCCTGCTGCACGCCCTGGGCCAGGGTGATCTGGCTGGCCATGGCGGTCTGGGCCAGGGCCTGGGCATGGCCCATGCGCAGGTGGGCGTGGCGCCAGAAGGCCTGGGCGGGCAGGGTGGCCAGCTCCTGCCAGCTGCTGGTCTGCTGCACGCCCTCGATCTCGCTGCCGGTCTCGGCGATGCGCTCGGGGCCGTTGCGTGCGGCATGCTCCAGCCACTGTTGGCCGCTTTCCTGCAGCAGCCGGCTCAGGTGCAGCTGCAGTTCAAGCTGTGCCTTGAGCAGATGGAGGGGAATGGTCTGTGCGCTCATATGAAACTCCTTGCTGGTTGAGATGGAAAGATGCCTTGGCGGCGGGAACGAAATCAGGCCATCTGGCTGATGGTCTTGCGAAAACGGGTGAGCGTGAGGGCGAACAGCACGGAGCCGATCGCGGCCAGCGCGAGGAAGGGCTTCCAGACCACGTCCAGCCCCGCTCCGCGGTAGAGGATGGCCTGCGACAGCTCGACAAAGTGGGTGGTCGGCGCGGCCAGCATGATGTTCTGCACCAGCTGCGGCATGCTTTCGCGCGGCGTCATGGCGCCCGACAGCAGCTGCAGCGGCAGCAGCACGAGCACCAGCAGCATGCCGAACTGTGGCATGTTGCGCGCCAGCGTGGCAAGGAAGATCCCCAGCGACGTTGTGGCGAACAGGCACAGCGCGGCCCCCGCCAGGAACAGCGGCAGCGAGCCTTCGATGGGAACGCCCAGGGCGCCGCGCACCACGAGGTTGAGCGAGGCAAAGGCGGTGACCAGCACGACCAGTCCCATGGACCATATCTTGGCCAGCATGATCTCGGTCGGTGTCACCGGCATGACCAGCAGGTGCTCCACCGTGCCGTGCTCGCGCTCGCGGATCAGGGCCGCGCCCGTGAGGATGATGGACAGCATGGTCACGTTGTTGATGATCTGCATCAGCCCGCCGAACCAGACCTTGTCCAGCGCCGGATTGAAGCGCGCGCGCACCACCAGGTCCACGGGCAGGGCGGTGGCGCCCCGAAAGCGCCGCACGAACTCGCTGACCTCGGCCGTGACGATCTGCTGCACATAGCTGTTGCCCGTGAAGGCCTGGCTCATGCGCGTGGCGTCCACGTTCAGCTGCAGCTCGGGGGCGCGGCCCGCCAGCACGTCGCGCTGGAAGTTGGGCGGGATGTTGAGCACGAAGGTATAGGTGCCCGAGTCCATGCCCGGGTCCATCTGCGTGCGGTCGATCATGGCCGGCGGCGCGAACTGCGGCGGATAGAAGGCGCCCGCGATGCGCTGCGACAGCGGCGAGCCGTCCTCGTCCACGATGGCGATGGGCGCGTTGTGCAGGCTCTCGGGCATGGCCGTGGCCGCCGTGTAGATGGAGACCGTGAACACATAGGCGATGAGCACCAGCAGCACGGGGTCGCGCCACAGGCTCCACAGCTCCTTGACGCCCAGCCGGTAGATGTTGGAGAAAAGGCGGGTGCGCATGTCAGCTCTCCTGCTTTCTGGTCAGTGCAATGGCCAGCCCCAGGATCACCGGCACGGACAGCAGCAGCGGCCCGAACGAGCCGGCCAGCTCCCGAAATCCCAGCGCCTTGCTGAACACGCCGCGGCTGATGGCGATCATGTGGCTGGCCGGATAGACCTCGCCGATGATGCGGCCCGCCCCCTCCAGCGAGGACACGGGATCGACCAGGCCTGCGAACTGCGTGGTGGGGATCAGCGTGCCGATCAGCACCAGGAACATCGAGGCGATCTGGCTGCGCGTCAGCGTGGAGGCCAGCAGGCCGAAGCCCGTGGAGGCGCCGCTGAAGATCAGCGCCGCCAGGGCCAGCGTGGCAAAGCTGCCCGTCACGGGAACGCCGAACAGGGTGACGGCCATCAGGCACATCAGCAGGAAGTTCAGCATGGCCAGCACCACATAGGGCAGTTGCTTGCCCAACAGGAATTCGGTGCGCGTGACCGGCGTGACGTAGAGGTTGGTGATGGAGCCGCTTTCCTTCTCGCGCACCACGGCCAGCGCCGTCAGCATGGCCGGCAAAAGCAGCAGCAGCAGGGGCATGACGGCCGGCACCATGGCCGGCAGGCTGCGCACGTCGGGGTTGTAGCGAAAGCGCGTCTGGATGTCGATGAGGCCGGCTGGCGTCACACCCAGGCGCTCGCGGGCCTGCTCGGTCAGCCAGTGCTGGTGGATGCCCTGCAGGTAGCCGCGCACGGTCTCGGCGCGCGTGGGCATGGCGCCGTCGAACCAGGCGCCCACCTGCACGGAGCCGCCGCGCAGCACATCGCGCGCAAAGCCCGGCGGGATCTCGATGGCCAGGGTCAGCTCGCCGCTGCGCATGCGGCGGTCCAGTGCGTCGTAGTCGGTCAGCGGCGGCTGCTCGATGAAGTAGCGCGAGCCCGACAGGCTCATCGCATAGCTGCGGCTGATGGTGGTCTGGTCGCGGTCCAGCACGGCAAAGCGCAGGTCCTCCACGTCCAGGCTGATGCCGTAGCCCATCACGAACATCAGGATCAGCGAGCCCACCAGGGCCAGCGTGGCGCGCACCGGGTCGCGCTGCAGCTCCAGCGCTTCGCGCCAGACATAGCTGAGCATGCGCTGGGCGCTGAAATGGCGGCGGCGCGCAGTGTGCGTTTCCACGGCAGCGGGGGCGGCAGGCGCGGCCTGCTGTTCCTCGGCCGGGGCCTCGCCGCCACCGGCCTCGACCAGGTAGCCGATGAAGGCTTCCTCCAGCGTGGCCGCGCCGCGCTTGGCCACCAGGCGCGCGGGCGTGTCGCTGTCCAGCACCTTGCCCGCATGCATCATGGACATGCGGTCGCAGCGCTCGGCCTCGTTCATGAAGTGGGTGGAGATGAAGATGGTCACGCGGTCGCGCCGCGACAGCTCCACCAGCAGGCGCCAGAAGCCGTCGCGCGCCACGGGGTCCACGCCCGAGGTGGGCTCGTCCAGGATGAGCAGCTCGGGCTTGTGCACCATGGCCACGGCCAGCGACAGGCGCTGGCGCATGCCCAGCGGCAGGGCGGCCGGCAGGCTGTGCTGCGCGGCCTGCAGGTCAAAGCGCTGCAGCATCTCGGCCACGCGCGCGGGAATGTCCGCCTCGGGCACGCCGAACAGGCGCGCGTGCAGCACCAGGTTCTGGTGCACGGTCAGCTCGCCATACAGCGAGAACGCCTGGGTCATGTAGCCCACGCGGCGGCGCGTGTCGATGTCGCGCGGGTCCACGGGCTGGCCGAACAGCCAGGCCTGGCCCTCGCTGGCCGGCAGCAGGCCGGTCAGCATCTTCATGGTGGTGCTCTTGCCGCAGCCGTTGGAGCCCAGGAAGCCGAAGATCTCGCCGCGGCGGATGCGGAAGGACACATGGTCCACGGCGACGAAGTCGCCAAATCGCATGGTCAGGTCCCTGGCCTCGATGGCGATGTCGTCCTCGCCGCCCTCGGGCAGGGGGGCAATGGTCACGGGCGCATGGCCGCGCTTTTTCTCTTCGGGCAGCAGGGCGATGAAGGCCTCTTCCAGCGAGCGGCTGTCCGTGCGCTGCAGCAGCTCGGCCGGCGTGCCCGTGGCCAGCACGCGGCCCTCGTCCATGGCCACCAGCCAGTCGAAGCGCTGGGCCTCGTCCATGTAGGCCGTGGCCACCAGCACGCTCATGCCGGGGCGCTGGCGGCGGATGCGCGCGATCAGGTCCCAGAACTGGGCGCGCGCCAGCGGGTCCACGCCCGTGGTGGGCTCGTCAAGAATGAGCAGGTCGGGGTCGTGGATCAGCGCGCAGCACAGGCCCAGCTTCTGCTTCATGCCGCCCGACAGCTTGCCGGCCGGCCGCTCCAGGAATTTGCGCAGGCCCGTGGCCTGGGTGAGGTCGTCGATGCGACGGCGCCGCTCGGCCGCATCATGGCCGAACAGGCGCGCGAAGAACTGCAGGTTCTCCTCCACCGACAGCGTGGGATAGAGGTTGCGCCCCAGGCCCTGCGGCATGTAGGCCACGCGCGGGCAGACGGCCTCGCGGTGCCGGCGCTGGGCCATGTCGCCGCCCAGCACCTCGACGCTGCCTTCCTGGATCTTGCGTGCCCCGGAGATCAGCGCCATGAGGCTGGACTTGCCCACGCCGTCCGGCCCGATCAGGCCGACCATGCGGCCTTCGGGAATGTCCAGGTCGATGCCCGCCAGCGCCTCGACCTGGCCATAGCGCTGGTGCACGCCCTTCAGGCGCACGACCCAGCCGCTGGCATGGGGCGTCGTGCTCTCGCTCATTGCGCGGGCTGGGCTGGCAGCTTGATGGCCAGGTTGGCGGGCCACTCATGGCTGGCATCGGTGCGCAGCCAGGCCATGCCGGGCACGCCGGTCTTGACCTGTTCCAGATGGCGGCGCAGCAGCTCCGGCGGGATCTGGGCGCGCACGCGGAACATCAGCTTCTGGCGCTCGCTGGCGGTCTCCACGGTCTTGGGCGTGAACTGGGCCTGGCTGGCGACGAAGGAGACGCGGGCCGGGATCACGTACTCGGGCGCGGCGTCCAGCACCAGGCGCACCTCGCTGCCCAGGGCGATGCGGCCGGCTGCAGTTTCCGGCACGAAGAAGGTCATGTAGACATCGGACAGGTCCAGCAGGTTGAGCACGCGCCCGCCTGCGCCCAGCACTTCGCCGGGTTGGGCCACGCGCAGCTGCACGCGGCCGTCGCGCGGGGCCTTGAGCACGCCGTCGTCGATGTCGGCCTGCACGCGCGCCACCGTGGCCGTGGCGGCCTGCACCTGGGAGCGCACGCCCACCACCTGGGCCTCGGCCGCCTTCACGGCGGCCTGGGCAGCGGCGGCCTGGGCACGCGTGGCGGCCAGCGCCGCCTCGCTGCCGCGCACGCGGGCGCGGTCGTCATCGAGCTCCTGCACCGAAGAGGCGCCCTCGCGCGCCAGCGTTTCCGAGCGCTTGAAGCGGCGCTGCGCGGCGTCCACCTCGGTCTCGCGCTGCACGATCAGGGCCTGGGCGGCGGCCAGGTCGCTGCGGCGCAGGGTGACCTGGGCCTCGGCCGCGGCCACGCTGTGCTCGGCCTGCTGGCGCATGGCGTCGGCTTCCTGGCGCTGGGCGCGCAGGGTGTCGATCTGCATGCGCGCCACGGGCTGGCCGGCCTGCACGAAGTCGCCCTCGCGCACCAGGATTTCCTCCACGCGGCCGGGCAGCTTGGTGGAGATGTCGATCTCGGTGGCCTCGACCCGGCCGTTGCTGCCGACGAAGCCCTCGCCCGGGCCCTTGGGCGTGAAGGTCTTCCAGGCCCACCAGGCCACGAGGGCCAGGACCGCCACGGCGGCGATCGGCACGATCTTGTTCTTCAGAGAGGTGTTCTTGTCCATGGGCGGGTCCGGAGGCTTCAGGAATTCGGGGGATCGGCAGGCGTGGCCGGCAGGGTGGCGGGCTGCGCGGCAGGTTCGGCGCCGCTGCCGCCGCCCAGGGCGGCATACAGGCCCACCTGGCTGGACAGCAGGGCGCGCCGCGCCTGCACCAGTTGCTGGCGTGCGGCCAGCAGGTCGCGCTGGGCGTCCAGCACCTCCAGGTAGGCGGCCGAGCCGTTGTCGTAGCGCAGCTGCGCCAGCCGCGCGCGCTCGGCCTGGGCCTGCACGGCGGTGCGCTGCACGGTGATCTGCTCGGACAGCCAGCGGCGCGCGGCCAGGCCGTCGGCCACCTCGCGGAAGGCGGTCTGGATGGCTTTCTCGTACTGGGCCACGGCCATGTCGCTGCGGATCTCGCCCAGCTCCAGGTTGGCGCGGCGCCGGCCGCCGTCGAAGATGGGCAGGGACACCGTGGGCACGAAGGCCCAGGCGCGGCTGCCGCCGTCGAACAGGCCGTCGAGTTCGGCGCTGGCCGTGCCCCAGCGGGCCGTGAGCGCAATGCGCGGGAAGAAGGCGGCGCGCGCCGCGCCGATCTGGGCCCGGGCCGCGCGCAGCTGGTGCTCGGCGGCGGCAATGTCGGGCCGCGCCGTGAGCAGTTCCGAGGGCAGGCCCGGCCGCAGCTCGGCCAGCACCAGGGCGTCGTCAAAGGGTGCGGCGGCGGGCAGCGGGCCCGGGTGGGCGCCGACCAGCTGGGCCAGGGCGTGCAACTGCTGCGCGCGTGCCAGCTCCAGCTGGGCCAGCAGGGCTTGCGCCTGGGTCAGCAGGGTCTGGACCTGGGCCAGCTGCAGGCGCGAGCTGGCGCCCACGGCCTCGCGGCGCGTGAAGATGCGAAAGGATTCCTGGCGCGTGGCCAGCGTCTCGCGCGCAATGGCCACGCGCTCGTCCAGCTCGCGCAGGCCCAGGTAGCCATCGGCCACCTGGGCGATCAGCGCGGTCTGCACCGCGTGGCGGCCCGCATCGCTGGCCAGCCAGGTCTGCAGGGCCGCGTCCTTGAGGCTGCGCACGCGGCCCCACAGGTCCAGCTCCCAGCTGCTGAAGCCGACCTCGGCGCGGTACTCGCCGCTGACCACGGAGCGGCCCGAGAGGTTGAGGTCGCCAGGCACGCGCGCCCGCGCGGCCTGGCCGCCCACGCCAATGGCCGGGAACAGCTCGGAGCGCTGGATCTGGAAGGCCGCGCGCGCCTCTTCGGCGCGCAGCGCGGCCACGCGCAGGTCGCGGTTGTGCTCCAGCGCGGTGGCGATCAGCTGGCGCAGCACGGGGTCGGTGAAGTACTCGCGCCAGGGCAGGCCGGCGGCGGCGACACCCTGGGCGCCCGCCTGCAGATGGGCAGGCCAGGCCTCGGGCGTGGGCAGGGGCGGCGGCTCGTGCGGCGGCGCCAGGGAGGCACATCCCGCCAGGGCGGTGGCCAGTGCGGCTGCCAGCGCGGCGGCGGCGGTTCGGGGGAATGGGAGGGTCATCTGCAGTGCTGCGGGGTGCCGGTGCGGCAGCCGCTAGTTGAGGATGTGGTGGCCGCCATCGACATACAGCGTGCAGCCCGTGATGGCGCGCGCCCCGTCCGAGGCCAGGAAGGCGCACAGCGGCCCCACGTCGTCGGGCCGCAGCTCGCCGGCAATGGGCGAGCGGCGCACGCTGTCGGCCACGAGTTCATCGAAAGCGGCAATGCCCGAGGCCGCGCGCGTGGCGATGGGCCCGGGCGAGACGGCATTGACGCGTATGCGCGAGGGGCCGAGCTCGGCCGCCAGGTAGCGCGTGGTGGACTCCAGCGCGGCCTTGACCGGGCCCATGATTCCGTAGTGCGGCATGACCTCGCTGGCGCCCAGGTAGCTCAGCGTCATGAGGCTGCCGCCGCTGGCGGCCATCAGCGGCTCGGCCAGGTGCGCCATGCGGATGAAGGAGTGGCAGGAGATGTCCATGGCCAGCGCAAAGCCCTCGCGGGAGCTGTCCACCACGCGGCCCTGCAGGTCCTTGCGCGGGGCGTAGGCCACGGCGTGCAGCACGAAGTCCAGCCGGCCCCAGCGCACGGCGGCGGCATCGAACAGTGCGCGCATCTGCTCGTCGTCGCCCACGTCCAGCGGCATGCGCAGCTCGGCACCGATCTCGTCGAGCAGGGGCTCCACATGCACACGGGCCTTGTCGTTCTGCCAGGTCGCGCCGATCTCGGCGCCCGTCGCGTGCATGGCCCGGGCACAGGCCCAGGCAATGCTGTCGCGGTTGGCGATGCCGACGATCAGGCCCTTTTTGCCAGCCAATAGCGTCATCTCGAATGCTCCAGATCAGAAGGTCTGCCGGGAAACAGGCCGCCTTGGGGCGGCTTCGTCAGGAATCACGGGGCATGGCGCGGCATTGCCGACATATGCGCCACGGCGAATGTTTGTATTTCCTGTGACTACGAAGCTTTTGATAGCTTGTTTTGATGCATGCAAATCAAAGGTTTGCATGCCAATATCGTCTCCTGGTCTTTTTCATTCTATCTATGTTGCACTGCAGCGACCGATTTTGGCGATGCCGTTTCGTTATATCGATGCAGTTCACTCCATAGTCTTGACTCAGGTCAAAGAGAGCGGCGTCAATGAGATGACGTCGCTTGCCGCCGGTCGCTTTGCCCAGTAGAGCAATGGTGTCTTCTTGCGCCAACAGCCGAACATTCCCTGTATTGGCCGGATTTCAATGAATACAAGGTATTCACACCATATTGGTGCACGGGAGGTAAAGAAAACCGGAAATCTGCCGATGGTCCATGAACAGAGAAAATCCCCTGCCTGCAAAGGCCTGGGGCCGCCATTCAGTCAAGACAAGACCGAAGGAAGACGATCAATCCATGACCAGCATTTCATCCACCGGCGCCAGCTTTGCCGCCAGCGCAGCGGGCATGCGGCCCACGGTGTCCGTGAGGTCGTCAGCGACCACGGCAGCTGCTGCACCCGCCGACCCGGGCACGCAGGTCACGCTGGGCCAGTCCACAGGGTCCAGCGTCATCTATGCCAAACCGCAGCCCGTGGAACCGGGTCAGTTCAGGCTGACCCGGGCCTGGGCCTCGCAAGACAGGGACGACCTCAGCACCCTGATGGCGCGCAACCTGGGCCTGGGCCCGTCGGCCAGCCTGGCCGACCGCTGGCGCGGCCTGGGCGGCGCCCTGCTGTCGCGCTTTGCGGCCACGCCGTCGGACTACCAACAGACGGTGGCGGAGTACCAGGCGCCCACGGCGGCCGACTCCGTCGCAGGCAGCGCGGATGCGCAGGCCCTGGACAAGTCCGCACTGAGCGATGTGTCCGTGGGCGCTGCCACCGTGAGCCTGAAGATCCGCACGCAATCGGGCCAGACCGTGGAGCTGCGGATTGCCACGAACGACGGCAGCGAAGCGGGCAGCAGCAGCGGGCTGCGGGTCGAGGTCAAGAGTTCCGGCACCTTGAGCCAGGCCGAGAGTGCGGCCATTGCCCAGCTGGCCGACGGGCTGGACGAAGCGCTGGAGGGCCTGGGAAAGCCGGGCAAGCCCCAGCTGGAACTGGGCAAGCTGATGGACTTCGACCGCAGCGTGCTGTCCGGCCTGGACCTGGACATCAAGAACCCCAAGCCTTCGCAGCCCCTGTCCTCGTTCAGCCTGCATGTGGGCGCCGATGGCCGATCGGTGGCGATGAAGGGCGCGGCGGGCGAGCTGGCCGTCAACCTGCAGTCCGATGCCCCCGTGGGCGCCAGCGCTTCGCAGCGCCAGGCCGCGCTGGACCAGCATCTGAAGCGCTTTGATGCCGCCGCGCAGCGCGGCCGTGCGGATGCGGCGCTGGTGGACATGTTCAAGAGTGCCTTCAGTCAGCTGCACAACGCGCAGGCGCCGGCCGCACCGGGCGCCATCGCCGCACCGGGCGCCATCGCCGCACTCGCCGGGCTGGAGCGTTCCGTGCAGTCCCTG
>NZ_JAELTK010000060.1:0-39022 GCF_016428765.1 Delftia sp. ASV31 | reverse complement strand
GCTTGTGCATGGAGCGATCGGGCTTGGGTGCCGTGGCGGCGGCGGGGGCTGCCGGCGCGGCGGTCTGGGCGTACGAGGGCAGGGCGAACGATGCCAGCAAGGCGGTGGCAGCGGCGGCGCTGGCGAGGGTGCGGCGGAAGGTGGTGGTCATTCCAAAATCCTTTCTGGAGAGGGTGACTGAAGGCCGCCGTCAAGGCACTTGGCGAGCCCTGTGCAGCGGATGATTGAAGTGTGGTCGTCCGATGTATCGGGGCAGTGAGGTTTTGCGCACGGCTTGTAAAGAATTGACAAGCTTGTGCAGCGCCGTCCGGTGCCAGGCATGCACAATGACCGGGCGGGGCGCCAAGGCATGGCGCCCCTGCTGTTTTTTCTGTTTTCTCCCTCTGGATGGAGGCGGCGCAGCCCGGTGTTGCACACCGCTTGCTGCGGCGCAGCCGCAGTCCGTCCGAGCAAAGGTTCGCTATGTTCAAAAACATGATCGTCTATCGCATTGCCGAGAGCTGGCAGGGCGATTTGCAGCAGCTTGAAGAAGCCTTGGGCAAGAGCCCGTTTGCCGAGTGCGGCGCCACGCAGGAGCGCAGCGCCGGCTGGGTGCCGCCGCGCGGCGAGCCCCATGGCCCGCTGGCCGAGTCCGTGGCCAATCAGTGGGTGATGCGCTTCATGACCGAGGCCAAGATGCTGCCGGCCAGCGTGCTCAACCGCCGCGTCAACGAAAAGGCTGCCCACATCGAGGCCACCGAAGGCCGCAAGCCCGGCAAGAAGGAAAAGAAGGAACTCAAGGACGAGGCCAAGCTGGACCTGCTGCCCATGGCCTTCACCAAGCAGGGCGCCATGTGGGTCTGGCTGGACCCGCAGGCCCGCACCCTGGTGCTGGACACCGGCAGCCAGGCGCGCGCCGACGAGGTGGTCAGCTCGCTGGTGGAGGGCCTCACAGGCTTTGCGCTGGCCCTGGTCGATACGCAGACCAGCGCCCAGGCCGCCATGGCGCACTGGCTGACCACGCAGGAAAGCCCGGCCGGCTTCTCGATTGACCGCGAATGCGAGCTCAAGGCCGCCGACGAATCCAAGGCCGTGGTGCGCTATGCGCGCCATCCGCTGGACATCGACGAGGTGCGCCAGCACATCGAGCACGGCAAGCTGCCCACGCGCCTGGCGCTGACCTGGGATGACCGCGTGAGCTTCGTGCTGACCGAGGGTCTGCAGATCCGCAAGATCGCGCTGCTCGATGCCGTGATGGAAGGCCAGTCGCAGGACGACGGCGGCTTCGATGCCGATGTGGCGATTGCCACGGGCGAGCTGTCCAGGCTCATCCCCGATCTGATCGAGGCACTGGGCGGGGAAGGGCGCACGGGCCTGGGCCAGGATCTGCCGGCATCGCTGCAGACGCCCGCTGCTCAGGCTCCCACAGCAGCACCGCGTGCAGCGGCCTCGGGCCGTGGTGCGCTGACGGGGCCGGCCCTGGCGCCCGTGGATACGGCGCCTGAAGAAGCGCCTTTCTAGGCCGGCAGGCGGCTGCGGTGGCGATGTTTCATGTGAAACATCGCCACGCCCAGGCGGCGCTCAGACTCTTTCAAAGATGGCCGAGATCCCTTGGCCGCCACCAATGCACATGGTCACCAGCGCATAGCGGCCGCCCGTGCGCTGCAGCTCGGCGATGGCCTTGGTGGTGATGATGGCGCCCGTGGCGCCGACCGGGTGGCCCAGCGAGATGCCCGAGCCGTTGGGGTTGACCTTGGCCGGGTCCATGCCCAGCTGCTGGATCACGGCGCAGGCCTGGGCCGCGAAGGCCTCGTTGGCCTCGATCACGTCCATGTCTGCAATCTTCAGGCCCGTGCGCTGCAGCACCTTCTGCGTGGCCGGCACGGGGCCTATGCCCATGTAGGCGGGGTCCACGCCGGCATGGGCGTAGCCCACCAGGCGCGCCAGCGGCTTCAGTCCCAGGGCCGCCACGCGATCGCCTGCGGCCAGGGCCACGGCGGCGGCGCCGTCGTTGATGCCCGAGGCATTGCCGGCCGTCACGCTGCCGCTTTCCTTTCGGAACGCGGGCTTCATGGTGGACAGCAATTCGATGGTGGTGCTGGCGCGCACATGCTCGTCGGTGTCGAAGACCACGACGCCCTTGCGCGTGGCGATCTCCACGGGAACGATCTGCTCCTTGAAGTGGCCGGCCGCAATGGCAGCGGCCGCGCGCTGGTGGCTGGCTGCCGCCAGTTCGTCCTGCATTTCGCGGCTGATGTGGTAGCGCTCGGCCACGTTTTCGGCCGTGATGCCCATGTGCATCTTCTGCCAGGGGTCGTGCAGGATGCCCAGCATGTAGTCGATGCTCTTGGCGTCGCCCATGCGCGCGCCCCAGCGGGCGGCCTGGTCGAAGTAGGGCCCGCGGCTCATGGACTCGCTGCCGCCGCCGATGGCCACGTCGCAGTCGCCCAGCGCAATGGCCTGGGCGGCAGAGACGATGGCCTGCAGGCCGGAGCCGCACAGCCGGTTGACGTTGAAGGCCGGCGTCTCGATGGGGCAGCCCGCATCGATGGCGGCCACGCGCGAGAGGTAGGCGTCCTTGGTATCGGTGGGGATCACATTGCCCATGACCACGTGGCCGACGGCGTCGGGCGCCAGGCCCGCGCGCTCGATGGCCGCCTTGACGGCCGTGGTGGCCAGCTGGGTGTTGGGTACGTCCTTGAGGCTGCCGCCGAAGGTGCCGATGGCGGTGCGCGCAGTGCCGACGACGAAGACGTCGCGTGGGGTCATGGTGAAGCTCCTCGAAGCGATGAACACGGGGGATGGAGTGCATTGTGCCGGGCAGGCGGCAGGCAGCGCAGCCGCCTCGGCGTCAGTTCCGGGCGCAGGTCAACGTCCCTCGAATTGCGGCGCCTGCTTGGCGTGGAACGCCGCAATGCCGCGCGGCAGGTCGGCCGTGCGCGCACAGGCATCGAAGGCGCAGGCCTCGGCGGCCAGCTGGTCGCGCAGGCTGCGGTCCAGGCCCGCGCGCATGAGGCGGCGCATATGGCCCAGCGCCACCGTGGGACCGGCGGCCAGGCGTTGGGCCAGCTGCTGCACGGCGGCGTCGAGTTCGGCGGGCGGCAGGACGCGGTTGATGAGGCTCAGGCGCTGCGCTTGGGCGCAGTCCAGGGTCTCGCCCAGCATGGCGATCTCCAGCGCGTTGCGCAGGCCCACGATGCGCGGCAGCGCCCAGGAGGCTCCCACGTCGCAGCTGGCGCCCAGGTTGATGTAGGCCAGGTTGAAGCGCGTGCCCTCGGCCGCGTAGACGAAGTCGGCCTGCAGCATCAGCGACAGGCCTGCGCCTGCCGCCGCGCCATGCACCTTGGCGATGACGGGCGCATCGAGCTGGCCCAGCAGCGCCACGGCCTCGTTGAGCGGCGCCAGCAGCTCGGCCGCGCCGCGCACGGGGTCGGCGGCCAGCGTGTCCAGGTCGCCGCCCGCCATGAAGGCGCGGCCCGCGCCTTCCAGCACCACGCAGCGCAGCGCGCGGTCCTGGGCCAGGGTGCGCACGGCGTCGCGCAGTGCCAGCGCCATGGGCACGTCGATGGCGTTGAGGGCGGCAGGGCGGTGGAAGGTCAGCGTGGCGATGGCGCCTTCGCGGTGCAGCAGCAGTGGGGTGTCTTGCGTGTCGGTCATGGGAGCGGATCAGTGGTACAGGGCGTCGATTTCGGCGGCGTAGGTCTTGTAGATGGACGAGCGGCGCACCTTCATCGTGGCCGTGACTTCGCCGTCGTCGTGGTCCAGTTCCTTGGTCAGCAGATGGAAGCGCCGCACATGCGAGACCTGGGCCAGGCGCGCATTGCCCTGCGCGATCTCGGCATCGATCAGCGCGCGCACCTCGGCCATCTCGGCCAGGGAGCGGAAATGCGTGAAGGGGATGCGCCGCGCCTGGGCCCATTGGCCCACGGTCTCGTAGTCGATCTGCACCAGCGCGCCCACGAACTTGCGGCCCTCGGCCACGACGATGCACTCCTTGATGAATGGGCTGGACTTCATGGTGTTCTCGATCTCCGAGGGCGTGAGGTTCTTGCCGCCGGCGGTGATCATGATGTCCTTGAGGCGGTCCACGATGCGCAGCTGGCCGTCCTGCACGCGCACCACGTCGCCCGTGTGCAGCCAGCCGTCCTGCAGGCTTTGCGCCGTGGCCTCGGGGTTCTTGTAGTAGCCCGCGAAGACCATGTCGCCCTTGATCTGGAGTTCGCCGCTGCCGTCGCCTTCGTCACCGGGCTGGCCGCCATGGCTGGCAATGCGCCATTGCACGCCTTCGGTGGCCACGCCCACGGTGCCCACGGCCACGTCGTCCAGGCGGTGGCCGGTAACCATTCCCGTGGATTCGGTCAGCCCGTAGACCTCGATCAGCGGCACGCCCAGCGTGCGGAAAAAGCGGACCACGTCGGGCGGTATGGGCGCGGCGCCGGTGAGCGCCACGCGCGCCTCGCGCAGGCCGATGAAGTTCTGCAGCGCGCGCAGCACGCTCCAGTAGCTGGCCGCCCAGGCCAGGCGCTCGGGCAGGCTCCACTGCCTGCGGGGCTTTTCGGCCAGCGGCGCGCAGGCCGCCATGGCGCGCCGGTAGAGCGCGCGGCGCAGCGGCCCGGTCTCCTGCATCTTGATGCTGATGGCCGCATGCAGCTTTTCCCAGATGCGCGGCACGCCCAGGAACATGTTGGGCGCGACTTCGCGCAGGTCTTCCTGCACCGTGCGAATGGACTCGCCGAAGTGCACCTGCGAGCCCAGGTAGACCGGCACGAAGCTGGTCAGCATCTGCTCGGCCACGTGGCACAGCGGCAGGTAGGACAGGTGGCGCGTGCCGCCGTCCAGCCCCAGCCGCTCGGCAATGCCGGGCACCACGCCGCGGATGTTGCGGTAGGTGATCATGGCGCCCTTGGGCTTGCCGGTGGAGCCCGAGGTGTAGATCATCAGCCCCACGTCATCCAGCGTCTGGCGTGCCAGCGCCTCTTCGATGGGGGCGCGGCTGGCGGCCTGGGCGCCCAGGCGCTCGACTTCGTCGAAGGTGGCGATCAGGGCGCGGACCTCGGGCGCGAAGCTGCGCAGGCCCTTGGTCTCCATGACGATGATCTTCTTCAGGCGCGGCA
This sequence comes from Delftia sp. ASV31, assembly GCF_016428765.1. Lineage (NCBI taxonomy): Bacteria > Pseudomonadati > Pseudomonadota > Betaproteobacteria > Burkholderiales > Comamonadaceae > Delftia > Delftia sp. ASV31. Next base: position 33,929 of record NZ_JAELTK010000060.1, on the reverse strand, counting down.
GCTGGGGCAGAGCGGCCAGCAGCTTGTCGGTCTGCTCCTGGTCCTCGCAGACCATGATGTCCACATCGGCATGGCCCGCCACATAGGCGACCTCGGGCGTGGGACTGGTGGGGTACACGCCCACTGTGATGGCGCCGATCAGGCCCGCGCCCATCTGGGCCAGCACCCACTCGATGCGGTTCTCGGAGATCACGCCCATGTGGCCGCCTGGAGGCAGGCCCAGCTGCGCCAGGCCCAGCCCGAAGTGGCTGGCACGCTCGTGGTAGCGCGCCCAGCTGGTGGGCTTCCAGATGCCGAAGTCCTTTTGCCGTATGGCCACGCGCTGGGCATCGCTGCGCGCGCGTTCGGCCAGCATCTGGGGCAGGGTGAGTTCGGGAAGGTTCTTCATATCAATGACCCATCGCGCTGCCTGTGACACTGGCGTGCCCCCACACGGGAGCACCGAGGAAGGGCCGCCCCGCACCGAGGGTGCTGTCCCCCTCCCTCGCGAAGCGGGAGAGAGGGGGAAGGCGCGAAGCGACTCAGGGGGTGCTTCATGACAACCAGCGCTTGCGGCGCTTGTAGTGCTTCAGGTCGCGAAAACTTTTTGCCTCGCCGCCACCACCCATGCCCAGGTAGAACTCGCGCACGTCGGCATCCTGGGCCAGGCGTTCGGCCGGCCCGTCGATGACGATCTTGCCGTTCTCCATGATGTAGCCGCTGTGCGCCACGGCCAGGGCCACGGTGGCGTTCTGCTCGACCAGCAGCATGGAGGTGCCGCGCTCGGCATTGATGCGCGCGATGATGGTGAAGATGTCCTCCACCAGCTTCGGAGCCAGGCCCAGCGAGGGCTCGTCCAGCAGCATGAGCTGGGGCTCGGCGATCAGCGCGCGGCCAATGGCCAGCATCTGCTGCTCGCCGCCCGACAGGTAGCCGGCCAGGCCTTTGCGTCGCTCATGCAGGCGCGGGAAGTAGCTGTAGACCAGGTCGAAGTCGGGCTTGACTTGATTGCGGCCCGTGAGCGCGTAGGTCGCGGCCACGAGGTTTTCCTCCACCGTGAGGTCCTCGAACACGCGCCGGCCCTCCATCACATGCGACAGCCCCAGGCGCACCAGCTGCTGGGGCGCGTACTGCGCGGTGGACTGGCCGTTGTAGCGCACGCTGCCGCTGGCCAGCAGGCCGTCCTCCAGCGCCAGCAGCCCCGAGACGGCCTTGAGCGTGGTGCTCTTGCCCGCGCCGTTGCTGCCCAGCAGCGCCACGATCTGGCCGCGCGGCACGGCCAGCGACAGGCCCCGCAGGGCCTGCACGACCTTGTTGTAGATGACCTCGATGTTGTTGATTTCGAGGACCTTGTCCGTGGGCTGCTCGGTCATGTGCGGGCGTCTGTTCGGACGACGGTCAAAGTGCGATCCAGTCGGACGCTGGGAGCATCTTCTGCGCCTTCATGTCCGCCTTGTAGACGCGGCCCACGGGAATCGAATTGCCCTTGATGGTGATGGGCACGCCGATCAGTCCGCCCGTGTCGAAGTCCTTGATGGAGTTGAGCGCGGCCTTGAGGTTGGGGCCGGTGAGCGGCTTGCCCGCGTCCAGGCAGCGCCTGGCCGATTCCACGAACAGCATGGCCGCCAGGAAGCCCTGGATATAGGCCGTGCTCTGGTACTCGGGGCGCAGCGCGCGGATCTTGTCCAGCATGGGCGCCTTGGCCGAGGTGTCGTAGTAGTAGCGGTAGGGCATGACGCCCATGAAGCCGTCGCCGGCCTCGCCCATCTTCATGACGGTGGAGCTGTCCATGGTCCAGAAGGTGCCCATCCATTGGCTGGTCATGCCCATCTGCTTGCCCTGCTGGATGAACTCGGGAATGGGCGCGAGGATGTAGCCGTGGAAGATGGTGTAGTCGGGCGCGGCGCGGCGCAGCTTGATGACTTCGGTGGACACGTCCACGCTGCCGGGCGGCGTCATCAGCTTGGCCACCACGTTCAGGCCCAGCTTCTTGGCGGCCGCCTCGCTGGCCTCGATGGGGTCGCGGCCGAATTCGGAGTCGGAGTAGACGAAGGCCACCTTGGCGCCCGGCTTTTCCTTGGCGATGTGCTTGAGCAGGATGCCGAACATCTCCGTGTAGTCGGGTCCCACGAGGAACTGGTTCGGGTACTTGGCCGGGTTGTTGAGCTCGGTGGCGAAGGAGGCGCCCGCCATGAGGATGGCGCCGTTGCGGTCCAGCTCGGGGTTGATGGTCTTGGAAAAGCCCGTGGAGTCGCCGTAGTAGAGGTTGACCTTGTTCTGGCTGGTGATCTTCTTGAACGCGGCCACCGAGACATCGACCTTGTAGCCCGTGTCCTCGGGCACGTAGCGGATCTTGCGGCCCTTGATGCCGCCGGCATCGTTGACCATCTTCACGTAGTCGCCCATGCCGGCATTGATGCCCACGCCCGCGAAGGCGAACACGCCCGTCATGGGGATGGAGCCGCCGATCACGATGTCTTCGCCGCCAGCCTGGGCGCGGGCGGCCAGCGGTGCGGCCAGGCTGGCGCCGGCCGCCAGCAGCAGGCTGCGGCGGCGCGAGGAGGTCGGGTGTTGCTGCATTGCTTGTCTCCTTTTGCTTGTCGTGCGCGGCGCCGCCTCAATTGCGGAAGGGCCACAGGTGGAAGAAGCGGCGCAGGCGCCGCCACATTTGTGCGAGCCCCTGCGGCTCGAAGACCAGAAAGACGATGATCAGCAGCCCGAACACCATGGTGCGCACGGGCGACAGGAAGACGGCCAGCTCGGAGCCGCCGGGCAGCAGGTCCACGATGAGCTTGAGCAGCTCCGGGACCATGGTCATGAAGACCGCGCCCAGGATGCCGCCCAGGATGGAGCCCATGCCGCCGACGATGATGGCCGCCAGAAAGAAGATGGACATCAAGAGCGGAAAGCTCTCGGGCGTGACCACGCGAAAGAAGTACGCCCACAGCCCGCCCGCCACGCCTGCGTAGAACGAGGACAGCCCGAACGACAGCAGCTTGTAGCGCAGCAGCGGTATGCCCAGCACCTCGGCCGAGATGTCGCGGTCGCGGATGGCGATGAAGGCGCGGCCTATGCGTGTGCGAAACAGGTTGGCCGCGCCCAGCAGCATCAGCAGCGTGACGGGCACGATCACCCAGTACAGCCGGAACGAGGTGTCCAGCGCCACGCCGAACACCGTGGCCGGCTGCAGCGTCAGGCCCGCCGTGCCGCCCGTGAGCCTGAGGTTGGCGAACAGGAAATGGGCGATGAACGAGGCCGCGATGGTGGCAATCGCCAGGTAAAGGCCCTTGACGCGCAGCGAGGGCAGGCCCACCACGATGCCGCCCAGCATGGCCACGAAGCCGCCAGCCAGCAGGTTGAACAGCACGGGCGTGCCCCAGCGCGCCTGCACGATGGCCACCGTGTAGGCGCCCAGTCCCATGAAGGCGGCCTGGCCCAGGCTGACCAGGCCCGTGTAGCCGGTGAGGATGTTCAGCCCCGTGGCGCCGGCCACGTTGATGCTGACCAGGCAGGCTAGGTACAGCCAGTAGTCGCTGGCCATGAAGGGGAACAGCAGCAGCAGCGCGCCGGCCATGGCCAGCCAGATGCGTTGCGTGCGGGAGTCGAACAGCGCCGCATCGGCGATGTAGCTTTCCTTGAGGGTGCCTATGCGCATGCTGCCGTCTTTCTGAAGCTGTCTAGAGCCGCTCGATCTCGTGCGTGCCGAACAGGCCGTAGGGCCTGAGCATCAGCACCACGACCAGCACGATGAAGGTGGCCAGCAGCTTGTACTCGCCGCCCAGGTAGGCGCCGGCCAGCGCCTCCACCAGGCCGATGAACAGGCCGCCGACCAGGGCGCCCAGCACGCTGTCCAGCCCGCCCACGATGACGACCACCAGCACCGACAGGCCGAACACGCCCATGCTCGACGAGATGCCGCCGATGGAGCCGACGATGATTCCCGAGACCGCCGCGATCATGGCCGACACCACCCAGGCCAGCGAGAACACGCGCGGCACGTTGATGCCCACCGAATAGGCCGCGGCCTGGTCGCTGGCCGTGGCGCGCAGGGCCACGCCGCCACGCCAGTAGCGGAACACCAGCAGCACGGCCGCGATGAAGACCACGGCCACGGCTGCGCCCCAGGCCACCTTGGGCGCGAGAAAGGCCTCGCCGATCATCACGGGCTGCGTGGGCATGAACTCGGGCAGGCGGCGCTGGTCGGCCGTCCAGATCAGCTCCACCAGGCCCACCAGCACCGAGGCCAGGCCCACGGTGACCATGAACACCGAGATCGGCGGCTCGCCCAGCAGCGGCCGGATCATCGTGCGCTCGATCAGCGCGCCCAGCAGCCCCGTGCCCAGCACGGCGGCGGGAATGGCCAGCCACAGCGGCAGCGCGAACATGGCCGCAAAGGTGAAGAACAGGTAGGCGCCCACCATCAGCAGCTCGCCGATGGCGATGTTGACCACGCGCGTGGCCTTGTAGACCACCACGAAGGCCAGCGCGGCCAGCGCATACAGGCCGCCTGCGGCCAGGCCCGTGAGGGCGATCTCGAACAGGTAGGCCCAGTCCATCATGCGGCTTCCTGTGCCAGGGCAGGCTGCGGCGTGGCGGGCTCTGGCCGGGTGGACGTGCCGCGCAGCCGGCGCCGCAGCTCGCCCACATCACCGGCGCCCAGGTAGGCCCGGTTCACCTCGGGATCGGCCTGCACCACGGCGGGCGTGCCCTGGGCGATGACCTGGCCGAAGTTGAGCACCACCACATGGTCGGACAGGTCCATGACCATGCCCATGTCGTGCTCCACCATGAGCACGGTCACGCCCCATTCGGCGCGCACATCGAGGATGAAGCGCGCCATGTCCTCGGTCTCCTCGCGGTTCATGCCGGCCACGGGCTCGTCCAGCATCAGGATGCGCGGCTGCATGGCCAGGGCGCGAGCCATCTCCACGCGCTTTTGCAGCCCGTAGGACAGGGCGGCCACGGGCGCATGGCGGATGTGGTCTATCTCCAGGAAATCGATGATGCGCTCCTCGATGTCGCGGCGCAGCTCGGCCTCTTCGCGGCGCGCGCGGCCCAGGTAGAGCAGGGCGTCGAGCACGTTGGTGCGCAGGTGGGCGTGGCGGCCCAGCTTGATGTTGTCCAGCACCGTCATGCCCCGGAACAGCGCAATGTTCTGGAAGCTGCGCCCCAGGCCCAGCCGCGCGCGGCGCGGCGCCGGCATGCGCGTGATGTCCTCGCCCTGGAAGCGGATGGAGCCGCCCGTGGGCCGGTAAAAGCCCGAGATGGTGTTGAACAGCGACGTCTTGCCCGCGCCGTTGGGGCCGATCACCGCCGTGATCGAGCCGGGCTGCACATCGAAGCCCACTCCCGACAGCGCCTTCACGCCGCCAAAGGCGAGCGTGACGCCATCGACCTGCAGCAAGGGGGCGGGCGGGCCGCCGTCGGGGTGTGTCTCCATGGCGCTCTCGTGCGTTGGTTCGTCGAGCCGGGCAGGAGCCTACTGATGCGTAGGCTGTTTACTTTGGAGTAGATTCTGGTTGTCGCCCTACGCATGCAGCATCGGTGATTTCCCCGGTGCGACCGCCGCCATGAAGCCATCGAGCCCTGAAACCAAGACCCGACCCAGCCCCAGCCCCGGAACCCGCACCCGCAAAGGCCGTGCGGCGCCCGCCGTGGACTCGCCCTGGAGCGGCACGCCCGACCGCGAGCAGCAGCGCGAGGCCAAGCGCCAGGCCGTGCTGCAGGCCGCCGCGCAGCTGTTCAACGAGCGCGGCTTCTCCGCCACCTCGCTGGACGACATCGCCGCGCGGCTGGGCGTGAGCAAGCCCACGCTGTACTACTACGTCAAGAACAAGGACGAGATCCTGCTGCAGTGCGTGAACCAGGGCCTGGCCATGACGCTGGAAGGCATCGAGGCCTCGCGCCGCGCAGGCGGCCAGGCCGTGGACCAGCTGCGCGCCTGCATGCAGGTCTATGCGCGCATCGTCACCATGGACTTCGGCATGTGCCTGATCCGCGTGGGCGACGAACAGGTCCCCCCCGACAGCCGCCGCGAACTGCGCCGCCAGAAGGCCGCCATAGACCAGGCCTTCCGCCGCCTGGTGGCCGCCGGCGTGCAGGAGGGCTCCCTGGCCCCCTGCGACCCCAAGATGACGGCCTTCGTGATTGCCGGCGCACTCAGCTGGATAGGCCGCTGGTACCAGCCTGGCGGCCAGTACTCGGCCGAGGAAGTGGCGCAGCAGTGCATTGATACCTTGATGGGGGGGGTGTTGCGGAGGGCGGATGTTCTCGATATGCCCAAGTTATCCAAGCCACCCAAAGTGGGCAAGCCTGCAAAGCGTGCGAAGGCGGGCGGCTGAAGCGCCGTTCCCTGCCGTGAGACACGCTACGGCGCTGTGCTCTCCTGCGCCGCCAGATCATCCAATATCGGGCAGTCCGGCCGGTCGTCGCCGTGGCAGCAGTGCACCAGGGTCTTGAGCGTGCGCTGCATGGCCTGCATGGCGGCGATGCGCTCGGTCAGTTCGTCGATGTGGCGCTGGGCGATGGCCTTGACCTGGCTGCTGGCGCGGCTCTTGTCCTGCCACAGGCCGAGCAGGGTGGCGATCTCGTCCATGGAAAAACCGAGGTCGCGCCCCCGGCGGATGAAGCGCAGGGCGTGCACGTCGGCCTCGGCGTACTGGCGGTAGCCGCCGTCCGTGCGGTGCATGGGCGGCAGCAGGCCCTGGGCTTCGTAGTGGCGCACCATGCGCGCCGAGACACCGGCGCGGCGCGCGGCCTCGCCGATGGAGACGGGCCAGTGCTGTGCGGGGTGGGCGGACATGGTGCGTGCCTTTCGGATGCCTTCGGGTGTCTTTGAGGTGTCTCTCAGGCGACCTTGTAGCCTTCTTCGGCAATGGCGGCGCCCAGTGCCTCGCGGCTGGCGCTGCTGTCGACTTCCACGCGCTGGGCGGCGCGATCGATTTTTACCTGGGCCTGGTCATCCACGCCCTGCACGGCCTGGGTGACGGCGCGTTCGCAGTGGCCGCAGGTCATGCCCTGCACGGTGAAAACATGTTGCATCTCTCGCTCCTGGTTGGGGCGCGCCGAAGTGGCGCAAGCCATGGACGGCATGTTGAACCCTGACACCATGGCAAGGTCAAGCGTCTGGCTGGACAAGGGTTGATTTGGCCCAATTCGATGTGAGTCGGCCGGCTCAATGATCCGCTGCAATGGCCGATAGATCGAAAAGAGCCGTGAATAGGCAAAAACCGTCATAGGCCATTGGCGATCATCTGACAAACTGCAACAATTTGTATTTACGTTGGCGCTATGCATTTGGAGACCGTGCGGGCGCCTTGACTGACAGAGAGGAAAACGGTCATGAACTTGTTGGGAATGATGCGGGCTTTCACGATCCGCACGCGGATGCTGGGTGCCATCGCCATGGTGCTGGTACTGCTGGGTCTGCTGGGCGGAGCCGGGATGCTGGGCATGTTCCGCATCCATGGCATGAGTCAGCAGTTCATGCATACCTCGTACGCCAAGATGGGCTACATGGTGGAGTTGCGCGCCGAGCTGGGTGCCGTGCGCGCCCATGAAAAGGACATGATCATCCAGTACGAGCGTGCCGAAGAGGTGCGCAAGGCCCACACCCAGTGGCTGGCCGCCATCGACCGCGTGAAATCCGTGGCCGAGCGCTTTCTGAAGGACGAGGACCCGGCCGACGATGCCATCGTCAGCGGCATCTCCGAGCGCGTGGACCGCTACCGCCAGCAGTTCGAGCACATTGCACGGCAGCTGGAGGCCGGTGGCTATGACACGGCGACCACGGCCAACCGCATGAGCGGCAAGGCCATGGCCGAGGTGGCCGAGGTCGAAAAGCTCATCGCCCAGCTCGACCAGCTGCTGCGCCAGCAGGTCGACGCCATGGCCGCGGAGGAGCAGGGCGTGGCCGAGCAGACGCAGTGGATCTTCGTGGCGGCCGTGGTGCTCACGGTGCTGGTGGTGGTGCCGCTGACGCTGATGAACATGCTGTCCATCTGCCGCCCCCTGGTGCAGGCGCGCCAGACGGCGCTGACCATTGCCCAGGGCGATCTGTCGCAGAGCGTGAAGGTGGAGGGCAAGGACGAGGTGGCCGACCTGCAGCGCGCGCTGGACCAGATGCAGCAGAGCCTGGGCTCCATGGTGACCCAGGTGCGCGACGCCAGCGGCAACATCGCCACGGCCAGCCAGGAGATCGCCACTGGCAACCAGGACCTGTCCTCGCGCACCGAGCAGACGGCCAGCAATGTGCAGGAGACCGTGGCCTCGCTGTCCCAGCTCACGGCCACGGTGCAGCAGACGGCATCGTCCTCGCAGCTGGCCAACCAACTGGCGGCCTCTGCCTCGACCACGGCCACGCGCGGTGGCGACGTGGTGGCCCAGGCCGTGGTCAGCATGCAGGAGATCACGACCTCCAGCCGCAAGATCGGCGACATCATCGGCCTGATCGACTCCATCGCCTTCCAGACCAACATCCTGGCGCTGAACGCCGCCGTGGAAGCGGCGCGCGCCGGCGAGCAGGGCCGCGGCTTTGCCGTGGTGGCGGCCGAGGTGCGATCCCTGGCCCAGCGCTCGGCCCAGGCGGCCAGCGAGATCAAGGCGCTGATCCAGACCAGCGTGCAGGCCGTGGACGTGGGCGTGCGCCAGGTCGAGGATGCTGGCAAGACCATGAAGGAAATCGTGGACAGCGTGCAGCGCGTGGGCGACATCATTGGCGAGATCACGGCGGCTTCCAGCGAGCAGTCGGGCGGCATCGGCCAGGTCAACCAGGCCGTGGGCGATATCGACCGCATGACGCAGCAGAACGCAGCCCTGGTCGAGGAATCGGCCGCCGCCGCCGAGTCGCTGCGCGAGCAGGCCGCGCGCCTGGCGCAGGTGGTGGGCCAGTTCCGCATTGCCGGTGCGGCCGTGGCGTCCATGGGCTCGCATGCTTCCTATGGCCGTCCCTCCCAGGGCCAGCCCAGCCTGGCGCCGGCTGCAGGCCGCGCCTCGCTGGCCTCTGGCCGGGACACGCGCGAGACCCAGCTGCTGGAACACGCCTGAGATAGCGGACGCAGGGACAGGAGCCTGACCCCTGTTCCACGTGGATCGTCTGAATAAAAAAAGCGGAGTGCGATGCACTCCGCTTTTTGTTTGTGCGGCCGCAAATCAGGCCTGGCGCGCGAACGGGTAGTCGATATAGCCCTCTGCGCCGCCGCCGTAGAAAAGGCTGGAGTTCCAGGGGTTCAGCGGCAGGTCGTCGCGCAGGCGGTGGACCAGGTCGGGGTTGGAGATGAAGGCCTTGCCGAAGGCCACGATATCGGCGTGGCCGTTTTCCACGGCGCGCAGCGCCATGTCGCGGTCATAGCCGTTATTGACCATCCAGGCGCCCTGGCCGCCGGCCTGGCGGTAGGCGGATTTGAGGGCCGCGTAGTCGAAGGGCCGGTCGGGCAATTCACGCGGGCCGCCGGTGGCGCCTTCGATGATGTGGATGTAGGCCAGGCCCAGCGGCGCCAGCTGGCGCACCACGTATTCGAACAGCGGCTGGGGGTCGGCATCGGCGATGTCGTTGGCCGGCGTCACGGGCGACAGGCGGATGCCCACGCGGCCGCCGCCCACGGCATCGGCAGCGGCGCGCGTGCATTCGAGCAGCAGGCGGGCGCGGTTCTCGATGCTGCCGCCGTAGTCGTCATCGCGCTGGTTGGCGCCGGTCTTGAGGAACTGGTCCAGCAGATAGCCATTGGCGCCGTGCAGCTCCACGCCGTCGAAACCGGCCGTCTCCACGGCATTGCGCGCGGCCACGGCGAAGCTGTGGACGATGGCGGGAAGCTCGTGCTGGGCGAGCGCGCGCGGCGCGGAGGTGGGCACGAACTGGCCCTTGCCCGAGTCCTCGTCGATCACATAGGTCTTGGATTTGGCCGCCACCGGGGACGGCCCCACGGGCGCCTGGCCTTCGGGCTGCAGCGAGGTGTGCGAGACCCGGCCCACATGCCACAGCTGGGTGACGATGCGCCCACCGGCCTTGTGCACGGCGTCGGTCACGCGCTTCCAGCCGTCGAGCTGCTCGCTGCCGTACAGGCCCGGCACATGGGCATAGCCCTGTCCCTGGTGGCTGATGGCCGTGCCTTCGCTGATCAGCAGGCCGGCGCTGGCGCGCTGGGCGTAGTAGGTGACCATGATGTCGTTGGGCAGGGCCTGAGGTGCGCGGTTGCGCGTCAGGGGTGCCATGGCGATGCGGTTGGGCAGGCGCAGTTCGCCAGCCTGTATGGGTTCGAACAGAGAGGTCATGCAACGGGGCTTTCTGTGCGTGAAGCAAAAGCGCCACCCGTGCGGGCGGCGCGGCGTACGGCACAGATTACGCCCATGGAATCAATCGTGCAGGCCAGGGATTTGCGCGCTGTCGTGCAGGCGACGGTGCTGTGCCACGAGTCGGCCCAGCGCCTGCATCTGCGCCGTCACGAAGCTGCGCGTGGCGGTATCGGTGCACAGGCCCTGGCTGTCGAATTTCTGCGCCGCCTGGCCCACGAACACCTCGGGCCGGGCCAGCACGTCGGCTTCCATGCACTGCAATACCTTGCGCAGTTCGTACTGCATGCGCGCCCCGCCCAGCGGGCCGGGCGAGGCCGAGACTAGGGCCACGGGCTTGTGCCGAAAGGGTTGGTCGTCGCCACGCGAGATCCAGTCCAGCGCATTCTTGAACATGCCTGGAATGGAGAAGTTGTACTCGGGCGTGGCCAGCACCACGGCGTCGGCACGGCGGATGCGCTCGCGCAACTGGTGCACGGATGCGGGCATGCCCGTGGCCAGCAGGTCGGCATCCAGCGGCGGCAGCGCGCGCCAGTCGCAGACCTGCATCGTGGCCGAGGGTGGCAGGCATTCGCCCGCCAGCTCCAGCAGCAGGCGGTTCAGTGAATGGCGGCGCAGGCTGCCGCACAGGCCGATGATGTCCATGGCGTCAGGCCTGCAGCGGGATGCCGACCTGCTGGATGACGCCGCGCCAGCGCGCGATCTCGGCGCCCACCATGCCACGCATCTCCTCGGGGCTGCAGGGCGTGGCCGCGCTGCCGGCGCTGGCCAGGGTCTGGAGCAGGTCGGGCTCCTTCAGGGCCTTGTGGGTTTCGGCGGCCAGCCTTTGCACCACGTCGGCGGGCGTGCCTGCGGGCGCGGCCAGGCCCAGCCAGGAGCGCACCTCGAAGCCGGGCAGCACGGCCGAGGCCGGCGGCACCTCGGGCAGGGTGGGCCAGGCCTGGGCGCTGGTGACGGCCAGGGCGCGCAGCCGGCCCGACTTGATGTGCGGCATGGCCACGGTCAGCGTGTCGCTGAGCACGTCCACATCGCCCGCTATCACGGCCTGCACGGGTGCGCCGCCGCCCCGGTAGGGCACGTGCAGCAGCTGTACCTTGGCCGTGGAGCCCAGCAGCTCGCCGGCCATGTGCTGGGTGGAGCCCACGCCCACCGAGGTGAAGGTGATGCGGCCCGGCTCCTTGCGGGCCATGGCCAGCAGATCGGCCAGGGTCCTGGCGGGATGCTCGGCGCGCACGGCCACCACGAAGGGAAAGGACGAGACGGTGGAGACAAAGGCGAAGTCCTTGACCGCGTCGTAGGGCAGCGATTTGCGCAGCGCGGCCGACACGGTGTGCGCGCCCGTGAGCATGACCAGGCTGTAGCCGTCCGGCACCGCCTTGGCCACGAAGTTGCTGGCAATGGAGCCGCCCGCGCCGCTCTTGATCTCCACCACCACGGGCTGTCTGAGCGATTCCTGCAGCTTCTGGGCCACGAGCCGGGCCACCGCGTCGGCATTGCCGCCCGCGCCAAAGCCGTGGATCAATTGAATGGGCCGGTTGGGAAAACCGCCCTGAGCCCGGGCCGTGGACAGGGCGAGTGAGGCGGCGCCTGCAAGCAGGGCCGTGCGTCGGGTGATGGCAGTCATGTCATGTCTCCTTTTTTTGTATTGCGCGCTGCGGACGTGTCCAGTGGCTTGGCTTGGCTTGCCTGGCTGGTGTTGCGGCTAGCAGTCCGCGCGTGCGTAGCCGGTCTGGGCGCCGTAGAGCTTTTCGCGCTGCGACCAGTCGCGGGTCTCGTTCCACAGGGCCAGCACCTGCATGGCCTCCTGCTCGAAGACCTGGTGGCGCGCCGCGTCGGCCGTGCGCGCGGTCAGCTCCAGGCGGTGGCCCGAAGGGTCGAAGAAATAGATGGAGGTGATGAAGTCGTCGTGGTTGGTGGGGCCCACCACGTCAATGCCCCTGTCCAGCAGGTCCTGCCGGGCGCGCAGCACGGTGTCCACGTCGGCGACCTCGAAGGCGAAGTGCTGTATCCAGCCCGGCGACTCCATGTCCTTCATCTGGCCCGGGTCCCGGGGGCACTCGAAGAAGGCGATGGAGCTGCCGTCCTCCATCTCGAAAAAGATGTGGATGTGCGGGCTGTACTGGCCCGTGGAAGGAACATGGTCCTCGCCCATGGCGTGGGTGAAGCGCAGGCCCAGCACCTCGGTATAGAAGCGCACGGTCTCGGCCGCGTCCTTGCAGCGGTAGGCGGCGTGGTGAAGCTTTTTGCACAGCATGGATGTCTCCTGTCAGTCGGTGGAAAGGGGGCCGGAAGCGGAGGCGGGGCCTGTGGCGCCGTGGAGCGGCTCCTGGCAGCCGCTCCACTGGGGCTGGAAGAAGGGGGCCGGGACCAGGAACTTCGATTCCTGGCTTTGCAGCAGCGGCAGCATGCGCGCCACATAGGCCTGCCAGCGTGGCTCGGCCAGCAGGCGCGCGCGGCGTTCGGCGCGCTCGTTCAGGTCCGTATAGGCCCACAGGTGGACGATCTGGTTGAGCGGCCCCGAGTCGCTGGTGTAGTAGCCGACCATGCGGCCCAGAATGCGCTGCTGCAGCTCCAGGCCCTCTGCCTGGTAGAGCGCCAGGTAGTCCCGCCATTTGCCGGGGTGGGCGGTGTAGGTGCGTTGTTCGACGAGCATGACGTGCCTTCTTTCAACCGAGGCTGTGGCCGCCGTCGATCACGATGCGCGTGCCCGTGGCCGTGCGCAGATGCGTGGCGCAGGCAAGGATGGCCTGCGCCACATCGCCGGGCTCGACCACGCGCCCCAGCGGCGTGTGCGCGGCCTTTTTCTCCAGCTCCTGGCGGCTGCGGCCCCCCACGAAACCCGTGTCCACGGCGGCGGGCGAGACGCAGAGAAAGCGCACTGGGCCGAAGGCGCGGGCCATGGACACCGTCAGCGTGTCCAGCGCGGCCTTGGCGGCGCAATAGGCCATGTTGCTGCCCAGGCCCGTGAAGGCGGAGACCGAGGACACGTTGACCACGGCGGCATCCTGCGAGGCGCGCAGCAGCGGCAGCAGGGCCCGCGTCACGGCATAGGTGCCGCCCACGTTGGCGCACAGGATGCGGTTGAACAGAGCGGGCTCCAGTGCATCGATCTGCGCGTGCGCGATGCGCTCGGTGAAGCCCGCGCAGTTGACCAGCAGGTCCACCCGGCCCAGGTGCTGCTGCAGCCACTGGGCGGCGGTGGCGTGGCTGGCCTCGTCTTGCAGCGACAGCTGCAGCGTGTGGTGGCTGCCCGGCAGTTCCTCGCGCAGCGCCTGGGCGCGGTCGCGGCCCTGGTGGTAGCCGATCACGACGGTGGCGCCCTCGCGGGCCAGGGCCCGCGCCGTGGCGGCGCCTATGCCGCTGCTGGCGCCGGTGACGACGGCGATTCTGTCTTGCAATGGCGGATGGGAGAGTTGCATCATTCGGAAATCCGTGGCGCCCGGCCTTGCCGTGCCCTGGCCGGGCCGTGGTTGATCGGCCATTCCGATTGTTTTCAAATCGCCCGGCGGCGCCACTCAGTTGTCCGATAAACGAACATGACCTCATCGTCCGATGCCGGCTCCCTCAAGCGGGGCGTGGCCTTTCTCAAGCTGCTGGCGACCGGGGGCGCGCGCGGTTGCCCGCTCAGCGAACTGGCCGAAAAATCCGGCGTGCCCCACCCTTCGGCCCACCGCATCCTCAAGCAGCTGATTGCCGAGCGCCTGGTGGTGCACGACGCCCAGACCCACCGCTACCGGCTGGGGCCGCTGGCCTTCGAGCTGGGCCTGGCCGGGTCGATGCTGCACGACATACGCGACCTGTGCGAGCCGGCCATGGCGGCGCTGGCACGTGAAACCGAGGACACGGCCTACCTGGTGGTGCGCAGCGGATTCGAGGCCGTGTGCCTGCACCGGCTCGAAGGCGACTTCCCCATACGCACGCTGGTGCTGCAGGTCGGCAGCCGGCGCCCGCTGGGCGTGGGCGCCGGGGGGCTGGCCGTGCTGGCCGCCATTGCGCCCGAGGAGCGCGAGGCCATCATCGAGCGCGTGGCGCCCGCCCTGCCGGCCTTTGGCAAGCTCACCGATGCGGGGCTGCGCCTGGCCTGCGAGGAAACGGCCCGCGCAGGCGTGGCCGTGATACAGAACCGCGTGAGCCTGGGCGTGACGGCCGTGGGCGCGCATTTTTGCGACAGCATGGGCCAGGCCATGGGGGCGGTCAGCGTGGCCGCGCTGACCCAGCGCATGACGGCGGCGCGCGTGCGGCGCATCGCCCAGCAGGTGCGCGCTGCGGCGGCCCAGATAGAGCTGCGCATCCGCACGCGCAAAAGATAAGGGCCGGCTGGTTCACACCAGCCGGCCCCTTGTGCCGCCGAGACCGGGCTCGGCGCTGCTTACTTGAGCAGGCCTTCGGCCTTCATCGCGGCCTGCACGGCAGGGCGGGCCAGCACGCGCTCGCGGTAGGCCAGGAGGTTGGTCAGCTCGGAGATGTCCACTCCCACGAACTGGGCCCAGCCCGTCACGGTGAACAGGTAGGCGTCGGCCACGGTGAACTGCTCGCCCATCAGGTAGTCGCGGCCATTGAGCTCGCCGTCCACCCACTTGAGGCGGTCCAGCACGCGCTGGCGCACCACGGGCTTGTAGTCGTCGGGCGTGGCGGGGTTGAACAGGGGGCCGAAGCCCTTGTGCAGCTCGGTGCCGATGAAGTTCAACCACTCCTGAAGGTGGTAGCGGGCCATGGTGCCGTTGGCCGGTGCCAGCTTCTTCTCGGGGACCAGATCGGCCAGGTACTGGACGATGGCCGGGCCTTCATGCAGCGTGTCGCCGTCGTCGAGCACGAGGAAGGGAACATAGCCCAGCGGGTTGATGCCGTAGTAGTCCGTGCCGTCCTGCAGCTTGTGCGTCTTGGTGCTGGCCAGGACCGGCTCGTAGGCCAGGCCTGCCTCGTGCAGGACGATGTGGGGAGACAGAGAGCAGGCGCCAGGGCTGTAGTAGAGCTTCATGGTGGATGGCTTCCGATCAGGGTAAGAAAGACAAGCGCCCATGCTAACCCCATGTGCAGGGGCTGCGCATGATGGGACCGCGCTGGCGGCAGGGTTCAGGCCGACAGGCGCTGTGCAGCCCAGAGCACCTGTTCCAGCACGGCCTTCATGCCCAGCTGGTCCTGGGGCCGCTGCAGGCGGCCGGCCTCGTCAAAGGCCTGGCCTGCCTGTCCTACGGCGTGGCTCACGGGGGCCAGCCAGCACTGCAGGTTCAGCAGCAGCGGCGCCAGGTGCGACTGGGCGCGCAGGCCGCCCAGGCCGCCGGGCGAGGCGCTGGCCATGCCCACGACCTTGCCGCGAAAGGGCAGGGTGCCATCGGACCAGACCGGATCACCGGCCACGGGGCTGGAAGCCCAGTCGATGGCGTTCTTGAGCAGGGCAGGGTAGCTGCCGTTGTACTCGGGCGAGCAGATCAGCCAGGCCGGGTGGCTGTGCAGCGCGGCCTTGAAGCGCAGCACGTCAGGCGGCGTGCCGCTGGCCTCCAGGTCGGCGTTGTACATGGGGATGTCGAAATCCGACAGCTCCAGCAGCGTGGGCTGGGCGCCCAGTTCGCGCGCCATGCCGGCGGCGGCGGCGGCCAGGCGCCGGTTGTGCGATTGTTGGCGGGTACTGCCCGCGAAGATGAGGATCTGCATGGCCGCCATTGCATCACAGGCCCTGCACATGTTTCTTGCAAGCGGGCCGCCCTGCAGGCGGCGGCGCGCAGCATCCTGCGGTGCACACGTGTTCGCCGCACTGTTTCACGTGGAACACCGGCGCAGTGCCGGCCCGGTGTCGGGGCCGGCCGACCCCTTGCAAGGCACTGGTGCGGCAAAGGTGGGAAAATCGCGGGTTCCCCGCTGGGTTCCCCTCGCTACATGAACGAGGGCCGCCTGCCATGAGCGCCGGAGCGTGAGTGCTCCGTGTCGGGGGCTTGGGCCGGGCAGGCCCCCGGAGTGATAAGCATGTTGTACCCACAGGAATTTGATGTGATCGTGGTCGGTGGCGGCCACGCCGGCACCGAGGCCGCGCTGGCCGCTGCGCGCATGGGCTGCAGGACGCTGCTGCTGAGCCACAACATCGAGACCCTGGGCCAGATGAGCTGCAATCCCAGCATCGGCGGGATCGGCAAGGGCCATCTGGTCAAGGAAGTGGATGCGCTGGGCGGCGCGATGGCGCTGGCCACCGATATCGGCGGCATACAGTTCCGCATCCTCAACAGCTCCAAGGGCCCGGCCGTGCGTGCCACGCGCGCCCAGGCCGACCGCATTCTCTACAAGGCCGCCATCCGCGACATGCTGGAGAACCAGCCCAACCTGTGGCTGTTCCAGCAGGCGGTGGATGACCTCATGGTCGAGGGCGACCGCGTGGTGGGCGCCGTCACCCAGGTGGGCGTGCGCTTTCGCAGCCGCACCGTGGTGCTCACGGCGGGCACCTTCCTGGACGGCAAGATCCACGTGGGCCTGAACAACTACGCGGCAGGCCGCGCGGGCGATCCGCCGGCCGTCAGCCTGTCGTCGCGGCTCAAGGAGCTGCAGCTGCCCCAGGGGCGCCTGAAGACCGGCACGCCGCCGCGCCTGGATGGCCGCAGCATCGATTTCTCGCAGTGCGAGGAGCAGCCCGGCGACGGCATGCCCGGTGGTGTCAACGAAGGCGTGCTGCCCGTGTTCAGCTTCATCGGCAATGCGGCCATGCACCCGCGCCAGATGCCTTGCTGGATCACCCACACCAACGAGCGCACGCACGACATCATCCGCAGCGGCTTTGACCGCAGCCCCATGTTCACGGGCAAGATCGAGGGCGTTGGCCCGCGCTATTGCCCCAGCGTCGAGGACAAGATCAACCGCTTTGCCGACAAGGAAAGCCACCAGATCTTCCTGGAGCCCGAAGGCCTGACCACCAACGAGTTCTATCCCAACGGCATCTCCACCAGCCTGCCCTTCGACATCCAGTACGAACTGGTGCGCAGCATGAAGGGGCTGGAGAACGCGCACATCCTGCGCCCCGGCTACGCCATCGAGTACGACTACTTCGATCCGCGCTCGCTCAAGAGCAGCTTCGAGACGCGCCAGATCCAGGGCCTGTTCTTCGCCGGCCAGATCAACGGCACGACCGGCTACGAGGAAGCGGCGGCCCAGGGCCTGTTCGCCGGCCTCAACGCCGCGCTGCAGTGCCGCGGCCAGGAAGCCTGGCTGCCGCGCCGCGACGAGGCCTACCTGGGCGTGCTGGTCGATGACCTGATCACCAAGGGCGTGACCGAGCCCTACCGCATGTTCACCAGCCGCGCCGAGTTCCGTCTGCAGCTGCGCGAGGACAACGCCGACATGCGCCTGACCGAAGCGGGCCGCGCCATGGGCTTGGTGGACGATGCGCGCTGGGATGCCTTCAGCCGCAAGCGCGATGCTGTTTCACGTGAAACAGAGCGCCTGAAGTCCACCTGGGTCAATCCGCGCATCGTCACGCCCGAGGAATCGGAGCGTGTGCTGGGCAAGTCCATCGAGCGCGAGTACAACCTGTTCGACCTGCTGCGCCGGCCGGATGTGGGCTACGGCAAGCTGATGAGCCTGAACGAGGGCCGCTATGCCTCGGCCGATGTGCAGCCCGACGTGCTGGGCGATCTCAGCGCCTCCGTGGTCGAGCAGGTGGAAATCGCGGCCAAGTACGCGGGCTACATCGACCGCCAGAAGGACGAGGTGCAGCGCGCCGCCCACTTCGAGAACCTGCGCCTGCCGGCCGAGCTGGACTACATGCAGGTGCCTGCCCTGTCCTTCGAGGTGCGCCAGTCGCTGCAAAAGCACAGGCCCGAGACGCTGGGCCAGGCATCGCGCATGTCGGGCGTGACGCCGGCGGCGATCTCGCTGCTGATGGTGCACCTGAAAAAGGGGGGCTTCCGCGGCTTTGCCCCTGATGTGACTGACGCGAAGGGCGAGGAGGCATCCGCATGAGCCAGGAACTGCGCGCTCCGCTCGAAGCCGGCCTGCAGGCGCTGGGGCTGGACCTCACCCCCGCCCAGATCGATACGCTGATGGAATTCCAGGCCCTGCTGGGCAAGTGGAACAAGGTCTACAACCTCACGGCCGTGCGTGATCCGCAGGAGATGCTGACCCATCACCTGCTCGACAGCCTGGCTGCCGTGCCGGCGCTGCAGCGCCATCTGGCACAGATGCCTGCGCGCGAAGGCCGCACCGCCATGCTGGACGTGGGCTCGGGCGGCGGCCTGCCCGGCGTGGTCTTTGCCATCTGCTGCCCGCAGATCGACGTGCACTGCGTGGACACGGTGGGCAAGAAGGCGGCCTTCATCCAGCAGGCGGCGGCCACGCTGCGCCTGCCCAACCTGCGCGGCATCCACAGCCGCGTGGAGCAGCTGACCACGCGCTATCCGCTGATCAGCTGCCGTGCCTTTGCCTCGCTGGCGGACTTCACCAGCTGGTCGCGCCAGGCGCTGGAGGAGGGCGGCACCTGGCTGGCCATGAAGGGCAAGCACCCCGACGATGAAATCGCCGCGCTGCCCGCCGACGTGCAGGTGTTTCACGTGGAACCATTGAAGGTGCCGGGCCTGGATGCCGAGCGCTGCATCCTCTGGCTGCGCGTTTGCGCCTGATTTTTTTACCGAATGGCACACTGCCGCGTTGCGGCGGGGCCATGTTCCACATGCGCTGGCCATGGCCCTCGCATAAACTCCCAGCTTTCATCGCTCAGGGGTCAGCATGTTCGGCATCTCCGATTTCAGCGCATTCGTTGTTGCCATTCTTCTGTTTTTGCTGATTCCGGGGCCGGGCAATCTGGCGCTGATCACCTCCACCGGCAAGGGCGGCATACGTGCCGGAATGGCGGCCTGCGCCGGCGTGCTGGCGGCCGACCAGGTGCTGATCTGGATGGCCGTGGCGGGCGTTGCCGCGCTGCTGGCCTCCTATCCCACGGCCTTCCATGCCGTGCAGTGGCTGGGCGCCGCCTACCTGGGCTGGCTGGGTTTCAGGATGCTCACCGCCAAGCCCGGCGACAAGCCCGTGCTGCACATCGAGCCGCGCCACTACTTTCGCCAGGCCGGCCTGATCACCCTGATGAACCCCAAGTCCATCGTGTTCTACATGGCCTTCTTCCCGCTGTTCGTGGATCCCGCAAGCCACCAGGGCCTGCTCACGTTCGCGGTGATGGCGGCCACGGTGGCCGCGCTGACCTTTCTCTATTGCCTGATCGTGGTGCTGCTGACCGCGCATCTGGCCGAGCGCATGCGCGCCAATCCTGCGGTTTCCCGGGTTCTCGAAAAGACTGCGGGCGTGTTCCTGATCGGTTTTGGCCTCAAGCTGGCCATCGCCAAATAAGCGTGTAAATACCATGGCCAAAATCTTCTGTGTCGCCAACCAAAAGGGCGGGGTCGGCAAGACCACCACCGCCGTCAACCTTGCAGCGGGCCTGGCCAAGGTCGGCCAGCGCGTGCTGATGATCGACCTTGACCCGCAGGGCAATGCCACCATGGGCTCGGGCGTGGACAAGCGTGCGCTGGAGCTGTCGGTCTATGACGTGCTGCTGGAGAACGCCAGCGTCAAGGAAGCCGCCGTGCGTTCCGATGCCGTGGGCTACGACGTGCTGGGCGCCAACCGCGAACTCAGCGGCGCCGAGATCGAGCTGGTCACCCTGGAGCGCCGCAACGATCGCCTGAAGGGCGCCCTCAAGGCGGTCGATGCCGACTACGACTTCGTGCTGGTGGACTGCCCGCCCAGCCTGTCCATGCTCACCTTGAACGGCCTGTGCGCGGCCCATGGCGTGGTCGTGCCCATGCAGTGCGAGTACTTCGCGCTCGAAGGACTGACCGACCTGGTCAACACCATCAAGCAGGTGCATGCCAACATGAACCCCGACCTGCAGATCATCGGCCTGCTGCGCGTGATGTTCGATCCGCGCACCACGCTGCAGCAGCAGGTCAGCGACCAGCTCAAGGAGCACTTCGGCGACAAGGTGTTCGACACCGTCATCCCGCGCAATGTGCGCCTGGCCGAGGCGCCCAGCTATGGCGTGCCTGGCGTGGTCTTCGATCCGGGCGCCAAGGGCAGCAAGGCCTTCATCGATTTCGCGCACGAGATGGTGCGCCGCATCAAGAAGATGTAGCCATGCAAGGTTCACATGAAGCGGCAGGGCAGGGCGTGCCGACCGGGTGGGCTGCCGAGGACGTCTGGCTGCTGCCCGGCTGGCAGAACTCGGACGCCGATCACTGGCAAAGCCGCTGGGAGCAGCGCCACGGCTACCGCCGCCTGGAGCAAAACGACTGGGACCGCCCGCTGCGCGGCGACTGGAGCGCCAGGCTGCAGGAGACGGTGCTCGACGCGCCGCGCCCCGTGGTGCTGGTGGCGCACAGCCTGGGCTGCATCCTTGTGGCCTGGTGGGCGGCGCATTCGCCGCTGGCCGCCCGCAAGGTGCGCGGCGCGCTGCTGGTGGCCCCCGGCGATACCGAGCAGCCCCAGCTGCGCGAGCAACTGCCCGGCTGGTCGCCCGTGATGATGCAGCGCCTGCCGTTTGCCTCCATCGTGGTCGGCAGCGACAACGACATTTACTGCAGCGCCCAGCGCGTGCAAGCCATGGCCGATGCCTGGGGCGCACGCTTCGTCGACGCAGGGCCTTCGGGCCATCTCAACACGGCCAGCGGGCTGGGCGACTGGGACAGCGGACACGCGCTGCTGGCATCGCTTTGACAAGGACAACACCATGGTGACCAAGAAACCCAAGGGACTGGGACGCGGGCTGGAAGCCCTGCTCGGACCCAAGGTCCACGACAAGGAAGAGGGCGGCGGCCCGGTGGCCGAGACCGGCCTGCCCAGCATCCTGCAGCTCGACGTCATGGTGCCCGGCCAGTATCAGCCGCGCACCCACATGGACGAGGGCGCGCTCTACGAGCTGGCCGAAAGCATCAAGGCCCAGGGCATCATGCAGCCCATCCTGGTGCGCCGCCTGGCCAAGGGCGACCACGCCGGCAAGTACGAAATCATCGCGGGCGAGCGGCGCTTCCGTGCGGCCCGCATCGCCGGCCTGGCCGAGGTGCCGGTGCTGGTGCGCGAGGTGCCCGACGAGGCCGCCGCCGCCATGGCGCTGATCGAGAACATCCAGCGCGAGGACCTCAACCCGCTGGAAGAGGCCCAGGGCCTGTCGCGCCTGGTCAAGGAATTCGGCCTCACGCATGAGCAGGCAGCCCAGGCCGTGGGACGCTCGCGCAGCGCGGCCACCAACATCCTGCGCCTGCTCAACCTGGCCGACCCGGTGCAGACCATGCTCATGGCCGGCGACATCGACATGGGCCATGCGCGTGCCCTGCTGTCGCTGGACCGTGCGGCCCAGATCACGGCCGGCAACCAGATCGCGGCCAAGAAGCTGTCGGTGCGCGAGGCCGAGGCCCTGGTCAAAAAGATCGGCGCCGACTTCAGCCTGGTGCGCCAGAAGTCCAAGAAGGACGGCAAGTCGCGCGACATCAAGCGCGTGGAAGAAGAGCTGTCCGACCTGCTCATGGCCGATGTCGAGGTGCGCATCAAGAAGTCCGTGCGCCGTGGCGGCAAGCTGCAGGAAATGGGCGAAGTGGCGATCCAGTTCGGATCGCTCGATGCGCTCAACGGGCTGATCGAACGTTTGCGCGGTGATGCATCGGAGTAATGGCAATAGCTGTAACCGTCTGTGATCTGTCGTTCTCCAGCAAAGCAGCGCTTTTTCGCAAGGATGAATCCCGGTATATTTGCGCGCTGTTATGCGGGGTAATTGTGTGTAATCGATGGCTGGCGACGCCGCCTGGCCGTGGACGCCCATCGCCCTGGCGCTGATTCACCTAGACCAGACCAAGAGGATTACAACGTGAAGAAGTATCTTGCCCTGACCGCCATCGCTGCCGTGGCGCTGACCGGCTGCGTGACCACCGACATGCGCATGGGCTCGCCCGAAGCCAAGACCGTGGCCACGGGTGCCGCAGGCGGTGCCAGCGCCGAGAACGCCAATACCGAGCTGGAGCGTTGCGACTCCTCGCTGGGCACCATCTCCCTGGTCGAGAACCAGACCGCGGGCTGGTACACCATCCTCACCCAGCAGTACCGCCTGCCGCCCACCTCGCAGCTGCTGCGCCTGATGATCCAGCAGTCCAACTGCTTCATCGTCGTGGAACGCGGCGCGGCCGGCATGGGCGCCATGGCGCGTGAACGCGCGCTGATGGACTCGGGCGAAATGCGCGGCGGCAGCAACCTGGGCAAGGGCCAGATGGTGGCCTCCGACTACGGCCTGTCCCCCGAAGTGATCTTCAACCAGAGCGATGCCGGCGGCATGGGCGGCGCCATCGGCGGCCGCGCAGGCGGCATCTTCGGCGCGCTGGCTGCAGCCACCAAGACGCGCGAGGCCTCGGTCATGCTGGCCCTGGTGGACAACCGTTCGGGCGTGCAGGTGTCGGCTTCCGAAGGCTCGTCTTCCAAGACCGACTGGGGCGGCATGGGCGCGCTGTTCGGCGGCTCCGCCGGCGCCTCGCTGGGCGGCTACACACGCACGGCCGAAGGCAAGGTGATCGCCGCCGCCTTCATGGACGCCTACAACCAGATGGTTCGCGCGCTGCGCAACTACAAGGCTCAGACCGTCAAGGGCCAGGGCCTGGGCGGCGGTGGACGCCTGGGCGTGGACGGCGGTGCCGCACCGTCGCAGACATCGGCTCCGGGCGCCAATGCCGCCGGCATGTCGCTGCGCGCCGCACAGCAAAAGCTCAATGCCCTGGGCTACACCGCAGGCACGCCTGACGGCTCCATGGGCAAGAACACCCAGAACGCCCTGCGCGAGTTCCAGCGCGACCAGAGCCTGCCGCAGACCGGCCGCCTCGACCGTGCCACCTCGCAAGCACTGCAGCAGCAATAAGCGGCTCCCGGCAGGAGGGCGCGCATGATGCGGCGCCTTCCCTGGCCGGCCCCGGCCCTTCTTGCCTGGGCGGGCGCCTGGCTTGTCTACGCCGCGCTGCAATCGACCCTAGGGCCGCTGGCCGCCTGGCTGGCGGCCTGTTTTTTGGGCGTGCTCGCCAGTCTGCTGGCCACGCCCTGGTGGCGGCGCCTGGCCGTGGCGGCCGGCTTTCCGCTGTCCTGCCTGATGCTGTGGGGGCCGGGCGGCCTGGCCGCCATCAGCCCCTGGCTGTGGCTGGCGGCGCTGGGCCTGCTGACCCTGGTCTATCCGCTCAACGCCTGGCGCGATGCGCCGCTGTTTCCCACGCCGACCGATGCGCTGCAAGGCCTGGCCGATGCCGCGCCGCTGCCCGATGGCGCGGCCGTGCTCGATGCCGGCTGCGGCCTGGGCGACGGCCTGCGCGCGCTGCGCGGCCAGTACCCGCAGGCGCGGCTCAACGGCATGGAGTGGAGCTGGCCCCTGCGCTGGCTGTGCGCGCTGCGCTGCCCCTGGGCCCGCGTGCGCCGTGCCGATATCTGGCTGGCCGACTGGAGCGGGTACCAGATGGTCTACCTGTTCCAGCGCCCCGAAAGCATGGGCCGTGCGGCCGTCAAGGCCGCCACGGAGCTGCCTGAGGGAGCCTGGCTGGTCAGCCTGGACTTTGCGCTGCCCGGCGTGGAGCCCTCCTGGCAGCGCCAGGGCCCGGGCCGCCACAGCCTCTGGGTCTACCGCATGCCGCTGGGTGGCTCCAGCGAGGCCGTGGTGCATGTGCCCGAGCCCGAGGAGACGCCCTACGAAAAGGCCCTGCGGGAACTGCAGGAACGCCGGTGAGGGGCCGTGCCGCCTACTTCTTCGCGCTGGCCTTGCTCACATAGAGCGACAGCGCGGCGATATCGGCCTCGCTGAGCGTGGCCTTGAATGAGGGCATGGCACCTATGCCGTCGCGCAGTGCGCGCGCCACGCGCGCGGCGTCGGGCTTGAGCTCGTCGAGCACGGGGCCGATGGCGCCCTCGGCACCCGCGTCCTTGAGCGTGTGGCACAGCGCGCAGGCGGGCGTGGCCGTGGCGAACAGCTTCTTGCCCAGGGCCATCTGGGCCGCTTCATCGGCAAAGGCGGGGGCGGACAGCAGGGCGCTGCCGAGCAAAGTGCTGCCCAGCAGGGCGGTGTGGATCAGGTGTTTCATCGTGAACATGGCAATGGGGTACGGGCCCGCCACGGTCTGGCGCCGTGTGCGGGAGGTGACGGGAAGGGGGCGTGATGAGCGCGCGGGCCGTGCTCAGGCCACGGTGACGGTCACGGCGTGGTCAGCCCAGCTGGTGTTGTTGTAGCCACTCTGGTTTTCCCCGCGCGTCTCGGGCTGGACCCGGCCGCGCGCGTCGGTGGCGCGGCTGGCCAGCACATGCGTGCCCTTGGGCAGGCGCGCCTGCAGCACGAACTGGCGCCAGGCGTACTTGCCCAGGTCGGGGCCGACCAGGCGCGCGGCCTGCCAGCTCTTGCCGCCGTCCGTGGACACCTCCACGCCCTTGACGGCGTCCATGCCGCCAAAGGCCACGCCGTGGATCTGCACCAGGCCGGCGGCCTGCCCGCCATCCTCGGGCAGGGGCGAGTTGATCCAGGACTTGACGCTCATCTCCTGCACCGAGGGCTGGCTCGGGTCGCCCTTGCTGCCGGGCGGCGAGATGCGGTAGCCGTGGGACATGATGTGGGCCTCGCTCTCGCGCGGCGTGAAGGCCAGTTGCTTGATGTACTTGATGTTGTTCACGCCGGTGTAGCCGGGCACGATCAGGCGCAGCGGCCCGCCATGGGCCAGCGGGATGGGCTCGCCGTTCATCTCCCAGGCCAGCAGCGCGTCTTCCATGGCCGACAGCGGCACCGAGCGCTCGACGATGACGCTCTTGGGGTCCAGGCCCGCGGGCAGCACCTCGCCGCCCGTGCCGGTCATGTAGAGACCGCCGTCTGACACACCGCCCAGGGCCTTGACCACCTCGCGCACGGGCACGCCGCTCCAGACCACGCAGCCGGCCGCACCCACGGTCCAGGCCGTGCCGCTGGGCTTGCTGGGAAAGAAGGCCCGGCCATTGCCCGAGCACTGCAGCACCATGGCCACGGTCTCCAGTCCCAGGGACTTGAGCTCGCGCACGCTGAGGCTGCGGGGCTGGCGCACGCCCTCCACCTGCAGCTGCCAGGCATCGCGGTCGGCCACGATGGATTCGGGTGGCGTGGGCAGGTTGTTGCGCACATAGAGCTGGTCGGTGGGCGTGATCACGCTGGTGCCGAAGGCGCCGCGCCGCGTCTCTATGGTGGTGGAGCTGTGGACGATGAGGGCATCGGCCTTCTTCCAGCCCGCGTAGCCGGGCAGGGGCTTGGCCACCGGGGCTGCCGCAGCTGCGGGTGCCTGGGCTTGGGCTTGGGCTTGGGCCAGTGCGCCCTGGTGCAGGCCGGCCAGGCCTGCGGCGGCCAGTGCGCTGGCGCTGCCGGCCAGCAGGCTGCGGCGCGCGGGGGAGGTGGGCGATGTCGGCAAGTGGTTCATGGTTGTCTCCTCGTGGTGGTTGTCATGGGGGCGTGTCATGCGGCGTCTCATGGGGCATCTCATGGGGCAGGGGTGCCCAGGGCCTTGCTGGCCACGGCCAGGGCCTGTTTCTTCTGGGCCACCAGCACCAGCGGCCGGCCTTCGCGCGAGCGAACGACCTGCCAGTGCATGTTGGCCCACCAGCCCTGGCCGTCGGCCAGGCGCTGGGGCTGGTCGAAGGCCAGCACGGTGACGATGCCGCCCTTCTCGAAGAAGGTGGTCAGGTGGTAGGCGCGCGTGCCGTCGATGTCGCAGGGCCGCATCAGCTGGGTGTAGCCGGGCAGCTTCTCGCCCGCCGGCAGGTCCATGCGGCGCGCGACCTCGGCCTCGGGCATGAAGCTGCCGCGCAGCGTGCGCTCGTAGTACTCGTGCTCGATGGCGGCGCGCACCAGCTCGGGCGGGCGCATGGCGAACACGGCGGTGGCGGCCGAGCTGCCCACCAGCAGCGCGGCGATCAGCCGGCGCACGCCGCTGCGCGCATGCCAGGGCGTGTGGCGCAGCAGATGGGCGGGCGGCTCGCCGTGCGGCCCGGGGTCGAAGGCCAGGGCCAGTTCGGCGCGTGCGCGCAGGTCGAAGGCCGATTCGTCGGTTGTGTCCGGGGCAGTCATTTCAAGCCTTGGTATCGGGTGGCGCGCAGCGGGGTGGGGCGCAGCGGGATCACGCTGGCAGTCTCTGGAGCAGGCGCCGGGGCGGCCTGCTCCAGTGCCGCCTTCAGCGCATCGCGGGCGCGTGACAGGCGCGACAGCACCGTGCCCGGCGCAATGTCCAGGGCCTCGGCCATCTGGGCCGTGGGCATGTCGTCGAAGTAATAGAGCACCAGCACCTCGCGGTGGATGGGCGCGATGCGCGCCAGCGCCTTGACCACGTCGAGCCGGTCGTCCAGCGCCGAAGGCGAGGGGGTGGGATGCTGGTCCAGCGCCTCGTCATCGCTGACCAGATGGGCCGATGGCGCAAGGTGCCGGAAGGCATGGCGGCGCATGATCTGGAACAGCCAGGCCCGCGCCATTGCGGCCTCGCGCAGCTGGTGGCGAAAGCGCCAGGCGCTGGTGAAGCAGTCCTGCACCACGTCCTCGGCCAGCGCGCGCGAGCCGGTCAGCGCCCAGGCGCTGCGCAACAGGAATCGGTAGTGCTCGCGCACCCACTGGTTGTAGCGCGACTCGGCGGTGGAGATCATGCGGCATAAGAGCACGCAGGGCGCCGCCCTATTCCATGGGCTGGCCTTAGGCAAACCCTATATCGGATCAGCTATCGCGAAGAGGCGATGGTTCCCAGTAATTCCCTGGTCGGCCGCGATACAGCGCCTGATCCGACCCTGTGGGCAGCGGAGCCGGCCTGCTGCCCGAAGAACCGTGCCGGAGGCATGCCCACCGTGCGGTGCACCATGGCGCTGAAGGCGCTGGGGCTGTAGCCCAGCTCGGCGGCGATCTGCTGTATGGGCAGGCCGCGCGCGGCCAGGCTCAGGCCATGGGCCAGCACGACTTGCTGGCGCCAGGTGGTGAAGCTGCAGCCCAGCTGCTGCTGGAACAGCCGGGCCACGGTGCGCGGGCTGGCGCCGGTGTCTGCCGCCCAGTCGGCCAGGCTCTCGTGCTGGGTGGGGTCGGCCACCACGGCCTCGCAGAGCATGCGCAGCCGCTTGTCCTGGGGCATGTTCACGCCAAGGTGGACTTCGCTGGCCCGGCGCAGTTCTTCCAGCAGCAGGGCGCTGAGATGGTGCTCGCGCTGCAGCGTGGCGGCGTCGGGAGCGGGCTGGTCATCGCTTTGCTTGGGCAGGGCCGTGATCAGCTCGCGCATCAGCGGCGAAACCTCCAGCACGCGGCAGCGTGCCCAGTCCTGCGGGTTGCAGGCCACGCCGCAGGAAGGGAGATCCGGCAGTACGGGGCCCTGGGCCGGATCGTCCTGCAGCACGTAGATGGAGACGAGATCGGCTTCCTCGACCATGGCCACGGCGTGGACCAGGCCGGGCGGAATCCACACGGCCTTGGACGGCGGTGCGATCAGCGTGCCCTGGGGGGCCGACAGGTGCAGCACGCCGTCCAGCGAGATGGCGATCTGTGCCCAGCTGTGGCTGTGCGGTATGACGCGCGTGCGTGCCGACAGGCGGTGCTGCTTGGCGCGCACGGGGCGCTGGGGCGTGGGCACGAACAGGTGCGGATGCAAGGCTTCCACCGGCTCCATCGGCCGGGCCCTGCGCGCCGACCGCAGTGCGGCTGCGGGGCAGGCGCTGGGCAGGGTGTCGGCACAAGTGTCGGCAAGGGTGTGGGCAAGGGTGTGGGCAGGGGTGCCGGGCGTGGAGACAGGCTTTGGCATGTTTGCGACAGAAGTTGGCAGACTATCGCATACAAGACGAAACGCTGCTGCCTAAGATGCGGCCCATGACCGCCTCTTCTTCTTCCATGCCGGACGCCGTGGCTCCGGACCCGCTGCGCAGCGATGTGCGCACCATCGGCCTGATCGGCCTGGCGCATGGTTCCTCGCATTTCTTCCACCTGCTGCTGCCGCCGCTGTTCCCGTGGCTGATCGCCGAGTTCGGCTACAGCTATGCCGAACTCAGCGTGATGGTGTCGCTGTTCTTCGTGGTCTCCGGCGTGGGACAGGCCATGGCCGGCTTTGCCGTGGACCGCTTCGGCGCGCGCCCCATTCTGTTTGCGGCGCTGGGCAGCTTCACCGTGGCGGGCGTGGTCGCCAGCCTGGCACAGGGCTATGGAATGCTGCTGCTGGCAGCCTTTTTCGCGGGCCTGGGCAATGCGCCCTTCCACCCGGTGGACTTCACCATCCTCAACAAGCGCGTGTCGGCCAAGCGCATCGGCCATGCGTTCTCGGTGCACGGCCTGTCGGGCAATATCGGCTGGGCGCTGGCGCCGCTGTTCATGGCGGGCATCACCACGGCCACGGGCTCGTGGCGCCTGGCCTGCCTGTGCGGCGCGGCCCTGGCCGCCGTCATCCTCACCATCATGGTGCTCAACCGCGAGGCGCTGGACGACCGTGCCGCCGATGCCCACGCCCCCGCGGCGCGCGCCGCTGCGGCCGCCGTGCCGCAGGAGCATCCCATGGCCTTCCTGAAGCTGCCCTCGGTCTGGCTGTGCTTCTCGTTCTTCTTCTGGAGCACCTGCGCGCTCAGCGCCATCCAGAGCTTTGCCAGCCCCGCCATGCAGTCCATGTACGGACTGCCGCTGAGCGTGACGGCGCTGATCGTCACGGGCTACATGCTGTGCGGCGCGGCAGGCATGCTGGCCGGCGGCTTCCTCGTGGGCCGCGTGCAGCGGCTGGAGAAGGTGATCTCCATCTGCATGCTGGGCTCGGGCGTTGCGCTGTTCCTGGTCGGCACGGGCTGGCTGCCGGCCATGGCGGCCGTGGCCGTGGCCTCCATCGCGGGCCTGGGAACGGGCCTGGCCGGCCCATCGCGCGACATGCTGATCAAGCGCGCCGCGCCGCCCGGCGCCACGGGTCGCGTCTACGGCACGGTGTATTCGGGCCTGGACCTGGGCTTTTGCCTGGCCGCGCCGGTGTTCGGCTACATGCTGGACCACGGCATGAGCCACGGCGTGTTCTACGGATCGGCCATTGCCCTGGTGCTGAGCGTGGTGTCGGCCGTGGTCGTGGGAGATGGCGTGAGCAAGAAGGGCGGCATGGCGCTGAGCGCGGGCTGATCCCGGGTCTCGCTCCCCACAAGGCCCCGCAGGCCAAGGCTTGCGGGGCCTTTGCTTTGGGCGGTGAGATGGACAAAACAGGCACGGCAATTGCGTGCGCCCTGCGCGGCGCCTGCTATCGTGCAGGCACAACTTTTTCAACACAGGAGACCTGTCCATGCGTTCCGCCTTCGCACCGCTTTCCCTCATGTTCCGCAGCGCCCCGCTGGCGCTGGCCCTTGCCATGGCCGGCCTGTCCGGCAGTGCCCTGGCTGCGCCCAAGGCCGATATCCAGGCGCTGGCGCAAAAGCACCAGCAGCCCTTGCTGGACACGCTGCGCGACCTGGTGCACATCGAGTCGGGCAGCAAGGACATGGAGGGCGTGGAGCAGATCGCCAACTACGTGGCCGGCAAGCTGCGCGAGCAGGGCGGCAAGGTCGAGATCCTGCAGCCCACCGACGTCTACCGGCTGGGCGACACGCCCG
The DNA here is from genome assembly GCF_016428765.1 of Delftia sp. ASV31. Classification (NCBI taxonomy): domain Bacteria; kingdom Pseudomonadati; phylum Pseudomonadota; class Betaproteobacteria; order Burkholderiales; family Comamonadaceae; genus Delftia; species Delftia sp. ASV31. The sequence goes on along the minus strand of NZ_JAELTK010000060.1, from coordinate 4,103 downwards.
AGAAGATCGGCCCCATGGTGCATGCCGAGTTCAAGGGCAAGGGCACCAGCCGCATCATGCTGATCGCCCACATGGACACGGTCTACCTGCGCGGCATGCTCAAGGACCAGCCGTTTCGCATCGATGGCGAGCGCGCCTACGGCCTGGGCATTGCCGACGACAAGCAGGGCGTGGCCCTGATCCTGCACACCGTGGCCATGCTGCGCCAGCTGGGCTTCGACAACTACGGCACGCTGACCGTGCTGATGAACAGCGACGAGGAAATCAGCTCGCCCGGCGCGCGCAGCACCATCACGCGCATGGGCGCCGAGCAGGATGCGGTCTTCTCGTTCGAAGGCGGCGGCACCGACGGCGGCGTGCGCCTGGCCACCAGCGGCATCGGCGCGGCCTACCTCAAGGTCGAGGGCAAGGCCTCGCACGCGGGCGCCAAGCCCGAGGACGGTGTGAACGCGCTGTACGAGCTGTCGCACCAGCTGCTGCAGATGAAGGACCTGTCCAAGCCCGAGACCGGCCTCAAGCTCAACTGGACCGTGGCCAAGGCCGGCACCAACCGCAACGTCATTCCCGCCGAGGCCACGGCCCAGGCCGACGCCCGCGCGCTGCGCGTGGCCGACTTCACGGCGCTGGAGCAGGCCATGCAGGCCAAGGTGGGCCACAAGCTGCTGGACGCCAGCAAGGTGCAGCTCAAGTTCGAAGTGCGCCGCCCGCCGCTGGAGGCCAACGAGGCCTCGCGCAGCCTGGCCAAACAGGCGCAGACCATCTACAGCGATGAGCTGGGCCTGAAGATGAGCGTGATGGAAAAGGCCACGGGCGGCGGCACCGACGCGGCGTTTGCGGCGCTCAAGGCCAAGGGTGCGGTCATCGAGGGCTTTGGCCTGAGCGGCTACGGCGCGCACTCCAATGATGCGGAGTATGTGCAGCTGAACACCATCGTGCCGCGCCTGTACCTGGCCACGCGCATGATCATGGATCTGTCGAAGTAGCCCCGCGCTCCCCTGCTTCGCATGGTCCGCTGCCCCTGGCCGTGCGCCCCCGAGGGGGCCGCGTTTCGCCTTGGGGCGGCCCGGCGGTGAAACCTGGCGCACTCTGCGGATGACGGGGTCAAAAAGCAAAAAAGGGCATGCCTTGCGGCATGCCCTGAAGGCGCATCGTGGGGCGCTCTGTGTTCTTTACTGCGAAGAGATGTTCTTGTCTTTCGCGATCTTGCTCCAGCGCGTGAAGTCGGCGTTCAGGCGCGCCTTCATGGCCGCGCCGTCCTGGTAGGTGGCGATGGCGCCTGCGGCCAGCATCTTCTTTTGCAGCTCGGGCTCGGCCAGGATGAGCTTGAGCTCCTGGTTCAGGCGCTGGACCACGGCGGGAGGCGTGTTCAGCGGGGCGATCAGGCCGCCCCAGGTGTCGGCGTCGAAGCCGGGGAAGCCCTGCTCGGCCACCGACTTCACATTGGGCAGCAGCTGCTTGGCCTTTTGCGAGCTGACGGCAATGGCGCGCAGCTTGCCTGCCTGGATGTGGGGCAGGGCCGCGACCACGTCGGCGAACATCACGGCGATCTGGCCGCCGATCAGGTCGGTCACGGCCGGCGCGCTGCCGCGGTAGGGCACGTGCTGCATGTCGAAGCCGCCCAGGTCCTTGAGCTGCTCCATGGACAGGTGGCCGAAGCTGCCCGTGCCCGAGCTGGTGTAGTTCAGCGCGGGCTTGGCCTTCCTGGCATGCTCGATCAGCTGCTGCAGGTTGGTCACGTCCGGCAGCTCGCGCGGGTTGATGACGATGGCCATGGGCAGGTCATAGACCGTGGCCACGGGCAGGAAGTCCTTGCGCACGTCGTACAGGTTGTTGTTGAACAGCATGGGCGCCAGCAGCGCGGGCATGCCGAACATGGACAGCGAGTAGCCGTCGGGCTGCGACTTGATGAAGGCCGCCGTGCCCACCGAGCCCGAGGCGCCGGGGCGGTTGTCGATGACGATGGTCTGGCCCAGGCGCTCGGTCAGGCGCTGCGCGACGATGCGCGCGGCCGTGTCGGTGGGGCCGCCGGGCGGGAAGGCCACGGTCAGCTTGATCAGCTTGTCGGGCCACTGGCTCTGGGCCCGGGCGGCGGGGGCCAGTGTGGCGATGGCGGTGGCGCAGGCGGCGGAAAGGATCTGGCGGCGCGAGGCCTGGAAGGGGGTGGAAGTCATATGTCTCCTCAAGCGGGAAGGGGTGGAAGTGAGAGCCGTGGAGCGGTCTGGGCGGGAACGTCTGCGCGCTCTCAGATGATGTTTTTGGCGCGCAGTGCGGCGCGGGCCTGTTCGTCCAGGCCCAGGCGCTGCTGCAGCACCTCGTCGGTGTGTTCGCCCTGGTGCGGCGGCGGGCGGCGCACGGGCAGGCGCTGGCCGTCCAGCGCATAGGGCGGGGCCAGCACGGACTGGCTGCCGGCCTCGCTGTCCTCGAAGCGGTGCAGCAGGCCGGCGTCGGCCGTGCGCTGCGAGTTCAGGGCCTCGAACAGGCCCAGCACCTCGCCGCAGGGAATCTGCGCGGCCGTCAGGCATTCGAGCAGTTGGGCGCGCGTGAAGCGCAGCAGCTCGGCCTGCACCAGCGGCATCAGCAGCTCGCGGTTTGCCGAGCGTGCGGTATTGGTGGCAAAGCGCTCGTCGGCGGCCCACTCGGGCTTGGCGATGACGTCGGTGCAAAAGCGCTGGAACTGGCCGTTGTTGCCCACGGTGATGACCAGCGGGCCGTCGGCCGCCTCGAACACGCCGTAGGGCACGATGGACGGATGGGCGTTGCCGAACTTGGGCGGGTCGCCGGCCTTGAGCAAGGCCTCCATGCCGTAGTAGCTGGTGATCATCAGGCCGCAGTCGTACAGGGCCATCTGCACATGGCGGCCGCGCCCGCTGCGCTCGCGCTCGTAGAGCGCGGCCAGGATGGCCTGGGCCGAGTACATGCCCGTGAACATGTCCACGGCGGCCACGCCGAACTTCAGCGGGCCCTGGCCCTGCTCGCCGTTCATGGCCATGATGCCGGACTCGCCCTGCACCACCAGGTCGTAGCCGGGCCGCGTGGCCTCGGGGCCGCTGCGCGAGTAGCCCGAGATGGAGCAGTACACCAGGCGCGGGTTCAGCTGCGACAGCTGCTCGTAGCCCAGGCCCAGCTTCTCGGCGCCGCCGACCTTGAAGTTCTGTATGACCACATCGCTGTCGGCCGCCAGCTCGCGTGCGATGCGCAGGCCCTCTTCGGCCTGCAGGTCCAGCGTGACCGAGCGCTTGTTGCGGTTGGCGCTGTTGAAGTAGGAGGTGTTGCGCTGGCCCACGCGCACGCCCCAGTCGCGCGTGTCGTCGCCGCGGCCCGGGTGCTCGACCTTGACGACATCGGCGCCCAGGTCGGCCAGCGCCATGGCGCACATGGGGCCAGCCAGCACGCGCGAAAGATCCAGGACGCGCACGCCGTCCAGCGGCAGGGAAGAGGGGAGAGCACTCATGCGAAACCTTGTCGAACCACGAAAACCGCAACGGGCCAGAGCCCGGGCAGGCCCGCATTCTTCATTCGTTTATGGACTTTGACAATCGTGCTAAAAAATGGACATTGTGTGTACTGAGGTTTGACAATGGATCTGGGCGGACTGTCCCTGCTGGTGGACATCATCGAAGCCGGCAACCTGAGCCGCGCCGCCGTGCGCCTGGGCATGAGCCGCGCCAACGTCAGCCACCGGCTCAACCAGTTCGAGCGCCAGATCGGCCAGCAGCTGCTGCGCCGCACCACGCGCCAGGTCGAGCCCACCGAGCTGGGCCTGCGCCTGTATGCCCATGGACGAGCGATACGCCAGGAAGCCATGGCGGCGGACGAGTCGGTGGACAGCCTGGGCCAGAGCCTGCAGGGCACCGTGCGGCTGAGCGTGCCCAGCGGCTACGGCCAGCTGCAGATGTCGGGCTGGCTGACGGAGTTCATGCGCATGCACCCGGGCATCACGCTGGAGGTGATCTTCGACAACGACATCGAGGACCTGATGCAGGGCGCGGTGGACTTCGCCGTGCGCGTGATGACCGAGCCGCCCGAAAGCCTGGTGGCCTGCAAGCTCGGTGACGTGCTCTACGAGGCCTGCGCCACGCCGCAGTTTCTGGCTGCGCATGGCC